>JAGTQZ010000009.1 GCA_018396705.1 Candidatus Bathyarchaeota archaeon | reverse complement strand
CCTTTTTCAAGCTCTTCTTTGATGTCGCCGTATGTTAGGGTTAGCAGGTCAGATAGGCTTAATCCGCTTTGGAGGATGGAGGCTGCAATGCTTCGGTACATTGGCTTGTCCATGGCGGCTATAAACTCGCTTATCTCCGCTAAAGTCCAGGGATGCTTCTTGTATACTGGCTGTGCTGGTGGAAGACGCACATAACGCAAGCTCATGGGTATATTATAATATTTGGCTAGGCTTTGGACAGCCCCAACATAAACCCTAACGGTTTTTGGCGCATAACCGCGACTTTGAAGCCAAACCACAAAAGCGTTCAAAACCTCCATAGCTATGCGCCTCCTTTCGCGTCTAGGCAAAAGCCTATCCCGTTCAACTCGATCCAGAAAATCCCTCAAAGATCCCTGACCAGCATAAAACTGCTCAAAAAGCTTCAACCCTCGACCATAAACATTACGAGAACTCACTCTCAAAACCGACAAGAAATCCCTTAAATCGGCGTCATCTAGACATGCCAAACACGACACCAGCAACTATCCTGCCCAAAACATTAAAATTGCAAGTAATGGAAAAGCAAAACTAAAAAAGAAGATCAAGAACTAGATGTTCAAGTTTCCTTGACATCTTACTTACCATTAGAGACGCTGAAAATATCAGTGTAAGTAAAAATTTCACCGTAACTTTATAAGGGCACCCAGCGGTGTATTTTGATGCTGGTGTTCAAAAATGAACAATCTCCCCTTCCAAGGTGACAGAGAAATGCATGAAAAAGGAACCTTGAAAAGGGGAGGGATTTGTACCCAGAATGGCGGTGCCCGGCCAGGGCGCCACACTTTAGGATTGAGTCCCTTCCTTCTACTTTTAAGTACATACACTTAGCCATTCTCGGCGTGGGAGTAGACGATATACAGCTTTGATGCAGCAATAATGGTGTACAAAAGGATTTTCAGGTAAAGAAAGACGAATTTGCCTTTTCTTACCTCAACTACATAGCGTTCTTCGGATGTTTTTAAGGAACAGGTATTGAAGTGGTCTTGCTGGTCGTAAGCTGCAGACGTTGTCTTCTATTATCCAATACTAGCCGGTTCCTTTAGATATTGTTTAACAGAAAGTATGCTTCTTTTGCTTGGCTCTACGAAAATTTTAAAATTGCATTATATTAATGAGGATTTTGGTGTTTTGAATGAGACGTGTATTTGTTGTTTGCGGGATAGCATTGTTAACATTGGCTTTCTTGTGTTTCATTTCTAGGGTTCCCATGGTTCATGCATGGGTTGGCACTGTTTACATAAGGAGTGACGGACGTATTGAACCTGTTGGTGCGCCAATTAATACAACCGATGGGATAGTGTATAAGCTGTGGGACAACATTAGCGTGAACAGTTTTATGGCAAAAGGCATTGTCATAGAGCGGGACAACATTATTCTTGATGGTAATGGTTTCACCGTGTATGGGTCACAATCCCAATTAACGACAGGAGTGGATTTGGGGCAGCGAAACAATGTGACCGTTAAGAACTTGAACGTTGAGGGACATGCCTTTGGTATTAACTTGTATCAAAGCGTGAACATTAAGGTTCAAGCATGTAATATAACAGGTAATAATTGGGGAATTGACTTAAAATATTCCAACAGCAGTATGATATCAGAAAACAGTTTGGCAGACAATGGTTTGGCAATCCGCCTAGGAAGTCCCTCAACTCACAACTTTATATTGCGTAACAATGTGACTGGCGCTGGAAGCGGCATCGTAATCCAAGAAAACTGCAACTTCACTATCATATCAGAAAATTATCTGAATGGTAGCTTTTCTGTAACAGCATCTGGTATAGCGGTCAGCGCTTCAGAGAATAAGATTTTAAGGAACACAATAACCGCATATGGTGCAAGCGACATCAGTCTTTCCTATGCCACAAAAAACCTAATTTATGGAAATAATATTACCTTCAGCGGATCCGGAGTTGATCTTCACGAGAATGCCGACAATAACACAATTGCTGGAAACATGATCGCCTTCAATGGATTTGGCATATACATCTACATGGCTTCTTACAATAGAATATACCACAATTGGTTTTACCAGAACGGCGTAGATATTGAAGTTGATGATGGAGTTATTAACTATTTTGATGGAGGCTACCCTATGGGAGGAAATTACTGGCTAGGCTACAGCGGGGCAGACGTATATCATGGGCCAAACCAAGATCAGGAGGGTTCTGACGGAATAATCGATCAGCCATACCAAACATCTTATGGCATCGTTGACCGTTATCCGCTGCTCGCTCCCCCTGCACCATTGCCCCTCATAACCATCGATGGATTGACATATATCATTGAAATAATGAGTAACTCAACAGTTTCAGACTTATACATCAACCCGGAGGAAGGCCCGTTCATAAAATTCAACGTTTCCGGCCTAGACGGGACCATAGGCTTCTCAAGAGTAATTATCCCAAAAGAGTTCCTTTGGACCGAAAACTGCTGGGTCATCACCATCAACGGACAAGCCGTAACATACGCCTTAGAACTCTCAGACACGGAAAACACATACCTATACTTCACTTATACGCATAGCACAAAAACCGTAACGATCCAAGGAACAAACATCATACCAGAATACCCAACAATAACATCGCCAATACTCCTGCTGCTTATAACAACCCTCATAACAATCACAAGAAGCAAAAAGCAAAAGACGTCACATGACATTAAAAACCGCTATTTTTACATCAGTGTTTCCTAACAGAAGTGTAAGAGTTTAAAAAGAGTTTCGAAAACACGCAGGATATTTTGACTTTAGAATGTGTTGGTTACTGGCTTTTGTCTCCTGCCAGCCTCGTCACAACCATCAAAGAAGAATAAAGCAACACTGACATCTATAATTTACCAGTTAACTAGTGCGGGGGGTGGGATTTGAACCCACGAACCCCTACGGGACAAGGTCCTAAGCCTTGCGCCTTTGACCAGGCTTGGCGACCCCCGCATTTCAAAGCTGCACCATTATTTTGCATTTTTGTCTGAATAATAAAAGTATTTGTTAAGTTTTATTTGCAAAATCCTTTAAAGACTCTGCAATTTAAATTCTTGTTAGAGTCTCCATGCCTCGGTAGCTCAGCCTGGTGGAGCACCGCCTTGGTAAAGTGAATTGTGGATCCGAAAAGGCGGTGGTCGCGGGTTCAAATCCCGCCCGAGGCTCTAATGTCCTATTCTAAGTTTTGTTTTAATGTTCAATGGAGCTTCTATATGAAGGAAATCAGGATTATTCAACGCATTGGTTAGCGCGGGCTCTGCTTGCGGTGCTTTCATAGGCCCATTTTTAGCTGAAAAAATGGGATTCGCTTATACATTTATATCAAGCAGCATAATCTTCCTTCTCGCCTACGTGGCCTTCAAGATTTTTGACCGAATTTCTGCATAGGACATGGATAAAATAAAGGGAAAAATGAAAAGGGTTGCATAGCCATTCTTTAGCATGACTATGTACACGTGCCTGATGCAGGCTTGCTTTCCTCAGACTTCTTCTCTTCACACTTCTCCTCCTTCTTCTTTCCCTTCTTCGGCAAGCCTAGTCGCCTCCAATTTAAGTCTGAGAGAGGGCTAAACGCGTTTAGCCCTCGTTGTGGGCTGAGGCGCACTTACCTAAAAACTTTACCATAAAACCCAATATGCATTGAACGTTTCACTAACGCCCATGAATTGATTAGTTATTTGACCACTCAAATGTAACTATATGACAGAGCTAGAGAGGGCGGTTTTGCTGAAATGTAAATGTGAAATGTAGCCTTGCTAGTGTTTCAACAATGAGATAAAAGCTACCGCCAAGAAAGCCACGCCAGCTAGGAAAAGGCTGCCGGTGAGGAACCAGATCACAAGCGCAATGATGGCGGCGGGGAGTATGAAAAGCAAAACTTTGACAATCAAGATAATAATGGCGATTCCTATAATAAGCAATAATAAGAGCAATGCTAACTCGTAAATGTTGGGAAACTGGAAAAACGGTGTAGGCAAGCAACTCCCCACTCATTTTCTTATAATTTTAACTATTTAAGGGTTAAACAAGAATTTCTTTAGTGCTTCGTTGTAATTGGCGGACTTGCAGGCTAAAATGCGTATAGAGCAAAACTGCACATGATCAAAATTTTAAGTGGTAGTTAAAAATATATGGCGTATATACTTTTATTAGTCTTAATTAGAGGATCCGGGGAGTGGGCACCGAAAATCTAGACAAAATTTTCAACCCGAAAAGAGTAGCCATAATAGGCGCCAGCGACAGAGAAGGTTCAATAGGGGCAAAGCTGTTGCGTAACTTAGTTGGAGTAGGATATCCCGGGGTTGTTTACCCTGTTAATCCCTTCAAATCCACCATTCAAGGCATAACAGCTTATCCAAGCATCACAAAGATCCCATGGCAAGTAGACCTTGCAATAATCGCCACACCAGCGCACATCGTGCCCCAAATTGTGGAGGAATGTGGGAAAGCTGGTGTTAAAGGAATAATTATTATTTCAGCGGGTTTTAGAGAGGCCGGTAAGGAAGGAGAAGCCCTTGAAAAACAAATCCTTGAAATTAAGGATCGCTATGGCATGCGCATAATAGGCCCCAACAGTATGGGTGTGATAAGGCCAAGCATTAGGCTGAACGCCACTTTTGCAGATAAAACAACCCTTCCTGGGAGAATAGCCTTCATATCGCAAAGTGCAGCCTTATGCGCTTCTGTTCTAGACTGGGCCTCTGAAGCTAACATTGGATTCAGCGCGGTAGTTTCAGTAGGATCCATGCTGGATGTGGATTTCGGCGACTTGATCGACTATTTCGGAACGGATCCACAAACCCGCAGCATAATTCTCTATATGGAATGCGTGACAAACGCACGAAAGTTCATGAGCGCTGCCAGAGGCTTTGCCAGAGCCAAACCCATCATGGTGATAAAGGCTGGACGCTTTCCTGAAAGCGCGGAGGCAACATTGTCTCACATTGGAGCTTTGTGTGGAGAAGACGCCGTTTACGACGCGGCCTTTAGACGCGCAGGCATAGTCCGAGTGGAGGCTATAAGCGACTTGTTTAACTGCGCAGAAGCTTTAGCTATGAGAGCAAGCCCAAAAGGCCCGAACCTCACAATTATAACCAATGCCGGTGGCCCAGGTGTGATGGCTACCGACGCTTTGATTTCGAGAGGGGGGCGTCTCTCTAAATTGAGCAGCGAAACAATTCAAGCTTTGAAGAGCGTTTTGCCTCTCTACTGTTGTGTCTCTAACCCGGTGGACATATTAGAGGAAGCAACGGCTGAAAGATTTAGCAAAGTGATGGAAATATGCTTTAAGGACCCCAATAGCGACGGTTTCCTAATCATCTATACACCCCAAGGGGCAGCTGATCCCATCTCAACAGTTAAAGCCATAATTCAAGCTTCTAAACAGACTAACAAGCCTGTTCTGGCGTCCTTTATAGGCGAAAGCGTAGCGTGCCGAAAGGCAAGACAGATTCTACAAAAGAGAGGTGTGCCTGCTTTCAGCACACCTGAACAGGCAGTTTCCACTTTCATGTACATGTACAGCTATACCCAGAACTTGGAGCTTCTTTATCAAACTCCAGAGGAAATCCCGGTGGAAGTTTCAATCCCAACATTCCTTAAAGAAGTCTTGAAAAAAGCTTTTAGTGAGGGCAGAACTGTTCTAAATCAACCGGAATCCCTTCATTTTCTTGAAGTTTACGCCATCCCCACTATAAAAACGGTTGTAGCTAGAACGCTTGAAGAAGCAGAGATCTTGGCTTCGGAGCTTGGGTTTCCAGTGGTTATGAAGGCTTTGTCTCCGCAAATAATTCATAAGTCAAAAGCTGGTGGAGTAATCCTCAACGTTTGGTCAAAGGAGGAGGTTAGAACTTTCTTTGATGAGTTGGCGTCGAGAGTTAAGGAAATGCGTCCGGATGCAGAGTTCCAAGGCGTCATCCTGCAACCCATGGTTTTGAAGAAAGGATATGAACTTTTACTCGGTGCAAGGAAAGATCCCCAATTTGGCTCAGTAATCATTTTCGGCACAGGTGGGATTGCAGCGGAGATAATGCAAGACATAAGCGTTGGGCTTCCGCCTCTTAACCAGGTGCTTGCAAGACGGCTTATGGAAAGAACCAGATTCTACAAACTTTCAGAGGCAAGCGATTTCCGTCCAAACTTTAAGCTTCTCGAAGAAATTCTAGTTAAGTTTTCCCAACTTGTTGTAGACCTCCCCGAAATAAAGGAGATAGAGATAAACCCATTAATAGTGGACGAAAAAAGCGCCGTAGCTGTTGACGCCAGAATAATCATTGATTCGGAAAGAATCTTGGAGAAAACTCATCCTCACGAGCATCTCGTGATTGCGCCCTATCCAAGAAAATACGTTACTCAGTGGACGCTTAAAAATGGGGTTCCGGTGATCATCCGCCCCATAAAGTCAGAAGATGAACCACTGTTGAGAGAGTTTTACTCTTCTCTTTCCGAGGAGACTATGAGACTTCGGTTTTTCCAAGTGTTCAGGGAGTTTTCCCATGAAACCTTGACAAGGCACTGCAACTTAGATTATGACAGGGAAATAGCCATTATTGCAGAGATTCAAGGGGAGAAGAGAAAAATCATCGGAGTAAGCCTTCTAACAACAGATCCGGGGAGAAAAAGCGGGGAATTCGCCGTGGTTGTTGGAGATCAATGGCAAGGGTTAGGCTTAGGCTCAAAGCTTATGGACTGCATCATCGAGGTTGGCAAGGACATGAATTTAGAAACAATTTATGGCTTTTTAGCTTCAGACAATTATAAAATGATTGATTTATGCGCTAAAAAAGGTTTTAAAATGCAACGAATAGACGCAGAGCTCACAAAGGCAACTCTAGACTTAACAATTCCACCCTTAAAGGAATAATCATGAAATATTTATTGGAAAGTCTCACCTGAAATGAAAGACGCGTTTTCTTTAATGGAAACTAGCAATCAAAATCATAAAACTGGAAATATCCGAAAACCGTTGGAGGATCTATTACCCTTACCGCTCTATGGCAAAGATTTTCAGATGTCTGGTCTCAGTTGGAACTGTTTCTATGAGCATTTGTTCATTCCATCTTTTGCCTAGGCCAATGGGGTTAAGACTTTCAGCCAGTTTTAACGCACTCTCCAGTTTGGTGCTTCTTTCAGCATATATTTCAAATAGAGTGCAACCTTTTTTGACACGGTCTCCAAGCTTAACGTGAAGTTTAACGCCAGCGCCCTTGTCTTTCGGGGCTCCCGCTTCTCTTGCTATCTGGGCAATGTGTTGATTATTTATCCATAAAACTTGGCCGTCCCTGTTAGAGGTGACCTCTGCAATTTTATCGCCTACTTTAATGTCTTCTGGCTTTATCCGCGGATTACCACCTTGAGCTTCAATTATATCTCTAAGTTTTTTCTCAGCTTTCCCTGACTTTAGAATGAAATCGGCTTGACGCTTCCCATCATGTATTCCCATCATCCTAAATAGGATGCCAGCCAACTCGGTTGCTTTGTCGCTGAGATCTCTCGCACCGCCGCCCATAATAGTTTCAAGAGCTTCCTTTGCCTCTAAAGCGGGTCCAATGGCATAGCCTAAAGGCTGTTCCCCAAAGGTTATTCCACATTGAACTTGAATCCCCAAGGCTTTACCAAGCTCGATGAAGTCACCGGCAAGCAGCTGAGCTTCCCCTATAGTTTTAACCTTAGCACCTCTTCCGGTGGGAATATCAACCACCAAGTGGGTGGAGCCAATAGCCTTCTTTTTACTCATTATAGAGGGAAGAAGCATGGGATCTATGCCTAGGGAATATTCCACTTGGATGAAGATGTCGTCGGCTGGGGCTAGCTCAAGGGCGCCTCCCCAGACCATGCATCCGTTGGTTTTGTTTACAACTTCGATTATCTCCTCTACAGATAGATTTACTGGGCAGAGGCATTCCACCCTATCAGCGGTTCCAGCGGGGGAGGTTACAGCTCTTGAGGAGGTTTTAGGTATAACGTAGCCGGCTGCCGCCACTATGGGCGTCACAAGAATTGTTGTTTTGTCGCCAGGTATCCCTCCAATGCTGTGTTTGTCGAGAATGGGTTTTTTGCCAAAGTCCAAGGTTTTGCCTGTTTCAACCATTGCACTGGATAGGGCTGCTATTTCATCCATACTAACCCCTCGGATATGTATGGCCGTGAGGAAGGCTGCTATTTCAACGTCGCTTAGATGATGTTCCACCACATCACTAACTATCGCTTTAATCTCTTCTTCACTCAGCCTCTTCCCCATGATTTTCTTCCTAACAAAATTTAGGGATTTAGGGAGACATGCATATTGTACATCAACATTTTCGCCGGATTTTATACCAAGCTCTTGGGCGATTTCCCTATACAGGCCTATTTGGTTGCTGGGAAAACTGCTGGCAATGTTGACTATGGCTGCTATTCTCCGACTCTTGTAGGTGATTTGCACTCTGTCTGAAGAGTGTATTCCCAAGGCGCTGGCTGTTTCATCACTCAAAAGTACAATTCTCCTTCCACTGGCGCTTATGTCAAGGATTCTGGCTTCGAGCTCCATAATAGGCATCTCCGGAGAAGTTTATCTACATGTACTATTAAGGTTTAAGCAATAGGGGCGTGGGTTAATTGCGCTATATCGACTTTGTAAACTTAAGTTATAAACCCGACGGCAACAATGTTATCTGCGTTTTCTATATTGAGCCTGACGGCACCAGCATAGAAGAGGCTGCGGGTGGAGTTGCAGCGGAAAGCTCCATCGGTACATGGACAGAGTTGACGACTGAACAAGAGTATGTTAAAGCCTTTGCCGCCAAGGTTTTCGAGATAAGTAGCAACATCGTTAAGATCGCCTATCCCACAGAACTTTTCGAGGAAGGCAACATGCCTAACCTCCTCAGCAGCATAGCCGGAAACATCTTTGGCCTCCGCACTCTTAGATCCCTAAGACTGTTAGACATAATTCTTCCAGAAAAGCTTGCAAGAAGCTTTAAAGGTCCAAGGTATGGGATAGAAGGCATCCGCAGCCTTCTGAAAATTTATGACAGGCCACTGGTTGGCACCATAATAAAGCCTAAACTTGGCTTAAGAACCGAGGATCATGCCCGCGTGGCCTACGAGGCTTGGCTGGGTGGATGTGACATCGTTAAGGACGACGAGAACCTGAGCAGCCAACGCTTTAACAGGTTCGAGGATAGGGTAACGAAAACTCTTGAGAGCAGAGACAGAGCAGAGAAGGAGACGGGTGAAAGGAAGATTTACATGGCTAATGTGACCGCTGAAGCTAACGAGATGATTAGACGAGCGGAATACGTGCTTTCCCAAGGCGGCGAATGCATTATGGTGGACATTCTAACAGTCGGCTTCGCTGCCCTACAGAGTCTCCGTGAAATGGATCTTCCACTAGTTATCCACGGCCATCGAGCTGGACATGCAGCGGTAACCAAAAACCCGAGGCATGGCATAGCCATGAGAGTAATCGCCAAGCTGGCAAGGATCGTAGGCGTGGATCAGCTTCATGTGGGAACAGTGGTTGGCAAAATGTCCGATACAATGGAGGAGGTAAGAGAGAACATTAAGGCTTTGAAAACAGAAATGGTTGGTTTGAGGCCATGCATGCCCGTGGCCTCGGGCGGTCTGCATCCGGGGCTTGTGCCTGCCTTGATGGAGATTTTTGGAAGAGACTTTGTCATACAAGCTGGTGGGGGCATTCACGGTCATAGAGATGGAACTATAGCCGGAGCTAGAGCCATGAGGCAAGCCGTAGACGCCGTCATGAGGAAGATACCTCTTAAGGAGTATGCAAAAGAGCATAAGGAACTCGCCGTAGCCCTAGAGACGTGGAAGACCTGAGTTGAAGACCCAAGGATACCTTCTCCGGACAACCTCCGCTATTGAGTGAGGTGATATTATCCCCTCCTCGCATATTATGCCGTGAATGAAATCCCTTCTTGTGATGTCGAAGGCCGGGTTTCTTATGGTTAACGCTTTAGGCGGATTTTCCCAGATCTCCTCTGGGCTCCGCTCCTCTATCTCTTCATAGTCACCATACATAGTTTCTGGGTCAAACTTTAGAAGTTCCGCGGCCACATAGAAGGGTGTCCTAGCCTCCTTAGCGATTAGGGCTATGGCGCTTGTGCCAATCTTGTTTATAACGTTTCCCTCAGAGGTTATAGCATCAGCTCCCACAAGGACCATATCAGCCTCGTTCATGAAAAAGCGAGTGGCGGAATCCACAATCAGCGTTGTCTTTATCCCTGCCTCTACAAGCTCTTTGGCGGTTATCCTTCCTTGAAAAACCGGCCTAGTTTCAGTGCAGATGACTTCGAATGTTTTCCCTTGCGCTTTTGCCCTCTTGAGAATATTAGTAACCGTGGATGAGTGACAGTGAGTGAATATTACCGCTTTGTCTTTTACCCGCTTGGCGCCAATTTCAGCTATAAGCCCACTTGAACGGTCAAAATCCATCAAAAACTGCTTGGCGGCGGATGAAACAACATCGCGCAAGACTTTGACATCATCTTCTGTACTTTCCTCCACTCGGGCAAGTATCCTGCGAACAGCGTTCCTCATTAATGGTTCAGTGGCCCTGGATGTGAAGAGAATATTTCTCGCGGCGTATAACTCCTTCAAAAAACCCTCCTTATTCTTGGCCGTAGTCTGAACCGCCATGGTCTCGATGGCTTTGATAGCGGCTATGGCAATGTTCCTTGCCCCTTGAATTTCAAGCATTTTAATTTTATCCGCTACCTTCAAAACAACCCTCAAACTTCATCCTCGCCTACCATAAAAAGGGACTGACCGTATAAAGTTTTAACCACTAAACCAAACTAAAGCATCCGAGCCGCAAAACGTGAGGACTTCAGAAAACTTCGACACAGTAGCGGTGGGACAAACAGAACAAGAAGAATAATCTCTTGCTCTGCTTAGGAACATGTCATAGTGTAATGATTGCATAACGCTTTATGCATACAAGTATATACCGTGAAACCTATGAAACCAGAACAAGCATCCTAACAGAAACCAAAATCTTCAAACACGCACAAGAATTAGGCATAAACGTTTCACAATACTGTGAAAACACTTTAAAAATTTGGAATAGAAGCATTAACCAATTCATTCCAAAAAATAGCACAGAACCAAACTGCTTCTAACGAAAAGGGAGATTTCAAAACCTATCATGAACATGATTTAGTTATTGAGTTATGGCAAATGCCGATGGAAGTCTATTATGAAAAATTAGTTGAACACTTACAAGAGGCAAAGGATAGGTTTGTGTTCTCTCCAGAAGACGAGGGAGTGCACCATATTGCTCTGAAGCTATATGCGTATGCCCATTATGCAACTATTCGGGATTGCCTAGGAATTCCAACGGATATTAAATATGAGTGCCCTAAGGGTTATTATCCATTTGACCTTCTTGTAAGCGGATTATCATATATCGACCCAAACAGGAATATTGGAATAGAATGCATATCAAGGAAATCTTATTTGCTTAGACCTTCAATAATAGAAGAGAAAATTTCGAAAGCTCATTACCACCTAAGAATGCATGATATAAGTAGATTTGAAATCTATCTAGAACCGTCTTTTGAAACGGAAAAAACGTTGCGCAATATTGCGGATAAAATTAGGACATTCGGCGAATTTATTGCATGTAAAGTTCCAACATATAGATACGATGAGTTCGTCGAGGCGGCGGAAGAGTTGAGGTTTACAAAGGACTTAGAGCAATCCTTAGAATAAAAAAGAATGTATGGCATTTGCCATATGGTGGTTATATGAAAACCAAAACAACAATCCAAATAGAAAAAGAACTTTTAGAAAAAGCGGAAAAATATGGAATCAACATAAGCAGAACAGTTGAAAACTTACTCCAAATCTTCATTAAAGGAATAGAACAAAATTACACGCAGATACAAGGCAAAACTGAAACGCTAATCAAAAAGGAAGGTATCGGAAACGTAGTTTCTGATAAAGGATGGTGGGGTAGCTGGGATTTGAACAGGAGAATGCATGGAGATTTCTCCCGCAAATCCCCATTTTTTTATACAGAAATTTTAGGATTACAATTCTTTGTCTCATTCAACTTACGTAATGTAGGCTTTATGGTGTGGTCGTTTGTGGATTAGGCGTTGCAGTTTCTCATGCCTTTTCAGCCTTTTCAGTTCGAGTTTTTCCCTTTCAGTGGCTATGCGGTTGTAAAGCTCTTCAAAGTCAATAGTTGGCTCTTCTTTTGGTGTTGGTGGTTTCAATGCTGTTTCTTGAAGGTTGTCTTCGTCCTTTTCATCTAACAGTTCTATGGTTACTCTCCATTTCGGCTGGTTTTCTTCGCCTATAAGACCCGCCTCTCTGAGAATGCTTAGGATATAGTCGCAGGTTATCGCGTCGAGGTCGAACGCCTCATCGCTGAACATAAACTCAACGGTGACTTTCTTCTTCAAAGCTCAATCACCTCATTTGAATGCGTTGCTCCCACCATGCTTTGCGGAACAGTTTCCGCTTTACCCTTGTGAAAGCCTTGAGCCGACGCTCAAGCTCCAGCACTTTTTGGAGTTCTGGCTCTGGAAGGTAGGAGTTTTTGCTGTCGTAGCCCAGATAAACTCTTTCAGGCTTGATCCGCCTAATCCAGCTTACAAACTCGTCCATGTCAAACTCGAGGACCGGCTCTATGGTTAAAAACTTTCTCGGATGGTTCACGCTAAGGTAGCCTATGAACCTCTTGCTTGGCAGTGGAGCTTTACTAATCAGACGATAACCTTCATCTCGGTTTGTTTCGAGGGTTACATCCAAAACAACGTTTGGCGGGAAAGGCTCATAGTATTTGAACACAATTGGGTTTTTGGTTTGCAGTAGGAAGGTGCGGTCTGGATAACGCCTAATCACCTCAAGGATTTTACGCATCCACTCGGGCTTGCAGAAAGTTATGTCTCCGCTACTGCAAGGCCAGATGAACTGGTCACCTTTTGTTCTCGGCAAGGGACGATTAAGTCGTTCTGGATGAAAGTGCGGCTCGTAATTGTAGCATCTGCTACATCGGTTCTTTTGCCTTTTCATCTGCAACTTGAAACTCTTCTCACAATAAACACAGTCAAAACGGCAGCCGACAAAAACGTTCCACTGCAACACGCTATCACGATACATGTGTGTTTTCATAGGCTCATCAATTCCTCCTTAAGTTTCATACAAAGTTTTGGCAATATGGGTAGGGCTGCAAATTGTTCCCTAAACATAAAATCACCTCCCTTTCAAAAATTTTCTAAAACCAGAACCCTTCAAAGGGTAAAGATGAATTGACACAAACCACTATATAAAGTTTCGAAAAATTACTCCCAATTTCATGAACAACGAAGACCACGCTTAACGAGTTTGCTGATTTAAAATTCATAATTTATTTAAAAACGGAAACGTAGAACCGTTGTCTGCGTGAGAATATGCCAGAAACAAAAGCGAACACCACCACTATGAAGTTCGTCCAAATTGAGGTTAACCTTCTGATAAGAGCCACTGACCATTTAATTGACGCGTATAAAAGCCTCATAGACAAAAACCAGCAAATTAAGGCGACAGTCACCATTCTCCAGAAGCTAAAGAAAAGACTTAGCAGAGCTTCTTCCCGTCTCAAGAAACAGTCATAAAATAAAAGAACCAATGAATCTTTAAGATTCAGTTTACGCTATTTAGGGATTCAACTCAAACTTGGCAATGTCTTCCCATGTAACTGGTTTTTGTTCTTTTTTGCGTTCTCTACAGAGCGCGTTGAAAGTCTTTCTAAATTTCCGATTTAGCTCATAGAGCTTTCCGTGCCTCCATTCTTTTCCAATTATTCCCTTCTCTTTTTTCCAAAGTTCCCAAAAAGCGGCGGCATACAGCATTTGCCTTTTTGATTCCTTGTGAGGATAATAGCAGAAATTTTCTTTCCTAAACCTTTTGCCATCAAACTCGATATCATAACTGCTCATAGGCTTCCCCGTTAAAAAAATGCTGTAGGATAACTAATATGCTTTTATTGGGATTTTAGAATAACATTATTATAGGGAAGAGTCCTTGAGTTCGGTTCCTGAGAGAAACATTCAGGTTGAGCTTTATCGCATTTTGAAGAATGTTATCGCTCAAAAGTTTTCTTTTAACGGTATTGAGTTTGTTGATGTTAGGTTTGAGCCGACTATTAATGGGAGGCCAGATCTTGTTGTTGAGGCTATTGATAAGGGTAAGAGGATTTCTTTGCTGGTGATTGAAACTAAGCGTAAGGTTCCTTTCATTGATAGGAAGTTTGATCCTTACAGTATTGATGTTATTAGGCAGGCTTCTGGTTATGCTGTTGAGTTGGGTGCTCCTTATTTTGCTACGTGTAATGGTGAATTTTTTGTCTTGTTTGATACTTTTACTGCTGGTGTTCCTCTTCCACAGAGGAAGTTGAAGCATTACAAGGTTTCGTTTGATGAAGACTTTGCCAAGATGCTTTTGGAAGAGGTTTCAAGGTTTAGAATTGGTGTTGGAAAGTGGCTTGAGCTTGATGATGTTTTCTTGCAGAGGCTTAGAACATTCCATAATTTTATAACGCCTTATATTTTGGAATCTTTGAATCAGCTTTTACGCGAAGATTTGAAGTTTAAAGAGGAGTATATTCGATGGTTGAGAGCGCAGCTTTTCGAGTATTCTCCAGAAATGAATGAGAGGATCGCCGAACAGCTTGCTTACATGTTAATGAATAGGCTAACATTCTACAAAACACTGGAAACCCAAGTGGCAACTATTCCGAAACTTTCCAAGATTGAAACAGAAGATCCCAAGGAATTCTCTGCTATTCTTAGAGGCTATTTTGATAAGGTGTATAAAGAAGTTGATTATGAAGCCATCTTTGAACCTCATCCAGTTCTTGATCAGATACCCTTCTCCAAGAAGCTGATGTATGCCTTAAACGAGTTCATTGAAGAGCTGGGAACATATAACCTTGCCAAGATAAGAAGCGATGTTATCGGAAGAGTTTATGAAGAATTAATTCCGGATGTTGAGAGGCATAGGCTTGGACAATATTATACTCCGCCGCCAATTGTTGAGTTAATAACGGAAATGTGCATTAGATCGCCCAACGATAAGGTGTTGGATCCAGCTTGTGGAAGTGGAAGCTTTCTCGTTAAAGCTTACCATAAGTTAAAGGATTTGAAGAAGAAGGAAAATCCGTTTGCAGATGAGAATAGGCTACATGAAGAGATTCTCAACCAGTTATATGGTGTTGATATAAACCCGTTTCCAGCACAACTCTCGAGCATAAATTTGGCGATAAGAAACCTCAGAGTCCCAAGTAGGCACATGAACATTGTTGTAAGCGATTTCTTCAAAGTTAAGCCTTCAATGGGTGTTATTCCAGAAGTTGATGTAGTGATAACTAATCCGCCATACACAAGGCAAGAAGAAATGGAGTATAAAGATCAAATCAGAGAAGAAGCACTAACATATTCTGATGGATCAAAGATTCAACTTGATGCGAGAGCTGGAATATACGCTTACTTTTTCACTCATAGTGCTAAGTTCCTAAAAGAACACGGTATGATGGGACAAATAACTTCGGACACGTGGCTGGATGTAGGTTATGGAGAAGGCTTAAAACAATTCTTCTTGGATCATTTTAAGATTCATGCAATAATATGGTATGATGTAAGAGCTTTCGAGAAAGCACTCGTTGGAACATGCATAACAATCCTTGAAAAAGAGGATAAATCGAGAGAAGAAAGAGAAAACAATCTTGTAAAGTTTGTGAGAATAAAGAAGGCTATACCAACAGAAGGATTGGTTAGGATAATTGAAGAAGCAAAAGAAAACTTTGAAGATGAACGCATAGGCATAACAGTTAAAAAACAGAAAGAACTCGAACCAAAAGATAAATGGGGAAAATATCTCAGAGCACCAACCATCTATTATAGGATTTTAAATCATCCAAAAGTTACAAAATTAGGTAAAATAGCATTAGTGCGGAGAGGTATCACAAGTGGCGCAAATGAATTCTTTTATTTGGATAAGGAAAAAATAAAGTTGTGGTCAATCGAGGAAAAATACCTAAAGCCTATTGTTGTTTCTCCAAAAGAAAAGAAAATTGAGATAACGTTAGATGATATCGATCAATGGGTATTATATGTTCATAAAGGTAAAGAAGAGCTTGCAGGAACGAATGTTTTAAAATACATCCAATGGGGTGAGGAGGTAGAAACTCGAATAAAAGGTGGCATAAAAGGAGGTACTGTAATTAAAGGGTATCATAACTTATCAACGGTGAAATCAAGGAAACTCTGGTATGCCGTTGGTGAACGAGAACCAGCTCCTATTCTTAGAAGCCGAAGAATATGGGAAAGATGCATGTACTTCCTCAATAAGGCAGATGCATTAGCAAATGATTCATTATATGAGATACATCCAATCAACAAAAATGATGTTGATGTTCTTGCAGGTATTCTTAATTCCTCACTTACCGCTTTAATATCAGAGTTAGAAGGGCGATTCTATGGCGGCGGCGTTCTTGAACTTGAAATATACGAAACAAAGAACATGACCATTGTAGATCCAAATAAATTATCTTTAAATGAAAAGCAGAATATTGAAAAAGCTCTATCTAAAGTTTGTGAGGCTCAAAGGAAAGGTGATGAGAAGTTGGAGCAAGAAGCGAGAAGGGAGCTTGATTATGCTGTTTTTGATATTCTTGGATTAGCTGAGGATGAGCGTAGGCAAGTGTATGAAGGTTTAGAGGCTCTTAGGAGAATGAGGCTTCAGAGGAAAGAGGTTGAAATTTTAGTTGAAACTGCTGAGCAATGGAAACCAGCCAAAAAGCCTAAAAAAGAGCGAATAAAAAGAGTTGAACCTTCAAAAAGGCTTGACGCATGGATAGATAAATCTTAAAGCATTATCTAAACGCTAACCTTCTGGAAAACGTTTTGAACCAAGGTAGTTCAAGTCGCCCAAGTGATTAATTTCGTATCCAGCAATTTCTATTCTCTGAGATTCATCTTCCATTTTACCATGATATAAAATCAATATAACCAGATATTTCTCCGTTGGAATTCTGATTTCATGATGGGCAACCATAGCCACAAGTTCATCCAGAACTTCTTGCCTATCACGTAGTTTTGGAGCAAAAATTCCAACTTTAGCATATGCCTTTACATCTATTAATTTACGGAAATCGCGTTTTATAGAATCAATGGCTTGTTCAGAAATTTCAGATTCTAAAGCCAACTCAATCCAATAAGCCTTCTCATACCGAGGATCTTCAAAACACCAACATAGATCAACCAGGTATTCTTCGCAAGGCTCATTGTTCAAATCAAGGATACTATACTTCCTGTTTACGTATATCTGATATTTGTAATACTTCCCAAGCTCAGCAAAGAAATTTAAAATCGTTCTTGTCCACTTATCCCAATCATCCTTCCAACTCAATTTCATTTCTGGAAAAGCTTCTAAGAAAGCATTAAAAAGGAATCTGCATGAGCGCAAATTAACCACTTTTGTTTTTAACCCTTTGAAAAACTCAAACTGTTTAACTTCGGTTTTACCTTTCAAATAACTTCACCTAATAGCAAGTATCTCCAAGATTGGTTTATAAGTTATAAAAACTTTAACTTAACCAACATCAACGATCGAAAACTTATTAGACTCGAAAATATGATTATCATTAAAAGGTAGAAAATTTTTACACAAGATTCATAAAGTTAAAAATTATTATTTCCTTATTGCTACATGAGTGTTTCCAAAATGAAGAGTATGCCTGAAAAGCCGAACCCATTCCATGCAATTTACCGAAAGCTTAACACAATGGACGAGGAGAAAATCATAGATCTTTCAATTCTGGAAGAATTCCAGAAACTTCAGGCGGAATTCTCAGAAATCGAGGCAAGATGCATCAAAGATCAAAAATTAGCTATTGAAGATGCTTTTATTATATATCACGCTTCCAGAAGTTCTCGAATGATACTTGAAAAAATTTCTCAACGATTTAAGGAAGCCGAAAAACAACATGAAAACCCAATAATTGTAGATTTATCCAAAAATATCTTTCCTCATATGAATGATCTTTATAATCTAATATCCGCTTGCAAACGTGAAATGCCAAAAAATTTCCGATCTTTGATACTGCAACGTTTAAAATCTTTGCGAGACGCAGCAGCCGCCTCTTCAATGCTGCCCTCCATAACTGAGGAAAAAAGAGGAATCTCAAAAATTATGTTGCGAAAAAGCTTCCAAAATATTGCAGACGATTTCCAAGCGATGCTAAATGAAGAGTAGAATTTTAGTAGATTCTTGTGTTATAGTTTCAGCTTCCATTCTCGTAAGCAGTAGCGATATAGATGAGAAACTTTCAATAAAACATCACTTTTATGAGGAGTGCAAAGAACTTTTTACATTTATCCAGAAAAACTTAGCAAAACGCATTGGTATCATAACTTATACTATAGAAAATGAAGCATTAGGTGTTCTTGATAAAGTAATCGAAGGTGAGCTTAAAAGTAGAGGATATTCTCGAGAGAACTTCGAAGTTTTTTCTGCTGTATTTAACATTTGCGAGAATAGAATGAGAGGTTTGATTGCCCTCTTGCAACGTGAACCAGTAGATTCTGCTGATGTTGCTCAGAAGATTCTTCTCATAAAAAAGATGTATGAAGAAATGAAGGAAAAAGCTGTAAAATTGCCAAAAACTGCGGCGCTAAAAACCCAAACTGTGCCGCCAAAATTTAGAAGAGCGTTAAATTGGTTTGAACTCTTTAAAACTCAAGATGAAATGGAACATGCACAATTATACAACTTATTACGTAAAGACGTGGAACCATCGGACATTGCTATTCTGGCTGAAGCTTATCATCTTTATACAACATACATTGCAACCGAAGGGAAAGGTGGTAACCTGTATATTGCATCTAAGGACTCCCATTTTGTTCCAGTTAGAAGAAAAGGTTGGACATATGAAGGCCGTGAAATCACCGATGAAATCCAAAAGCGCTTTGGAATCATCTGTGAACATCCTAAAAAAGTAAAAGAATTGTTCATCAAAAAACAGTAAATCAGAGAAGATAGCTATGCGGCGTTCATCAAAAAGGTCAAGAGAATGCTTTATTATTTATGGCAGTTGTCTTATATGCTTAGCCAGCGCCTTTTCAAACCTAATCATAGCGTTGATCATTTGATCTTGAATTGTTGGCCAATCGTCCACGTTCTCCAATCCTTTGTTTGTAACGATTTTCGCTATGCGAGAAGCCCTTTTCTCGTTAAGGCGTTGCCACTCTAATTCGCCACCAAACTCTGCCTCAATTTCCTGTTTATGTTTGTAAAGTTCATCGAAAATCTTTTTATTTCTACCAGCATCTCCAGTGTCTATATACAGTTCAATCCTTGCTTGATCCATAAGAATGACATAGGTGTAAGCCAACCCAGTTTTACCTGCTCCGGTGCTTATCCAACATTCTCTGCTTGGAGAAACATTTGAAAACAAATCAGTCCTTCCTTTACTTCTTTCCAAAAGCTGCTTCCAAAATTCAATCCTCTTTACATGTCGCTCCGCAAGTTCGCCTTTCACAGCTCCTGCTTCTTTCATTTGTTTACTTGGTTGAGCGACTATAGAGAAGTGAGGAGCCGGCGGGGAATTTTCAATCTGGAAAACTTCTAATTTGATTAAATATAAAGCCACATCTGACGGAGTATTCTTATTTAACCATCTGATTGCCTCTATATGCTCAGGTTGGGGATCTTCACAGACCCAAACAGCTGTTTTCGCTTCCAGATTTGTCAAATAAGTGATTAATTTCCCTAAATGGTCATGATCGCTTCGACCAAACTGGTTCTCAATTACCACATAATCGCCATCAGGCCCCTCGGCCAAAAGATCCGCCTCATAATGTTCGCCTACATCCACTTCTTTATCCACAGCTGATAGTTCCATCCCTAAGACTTCACCGAGAAGATCAATATTCTCTTTCAACCATGGAGTAAAGTCCTTCTCTTCGTTTCTCCAGACATGGCGAACTGGAATACGCTTAATTCTACCGACACTTACCATATCCGTCCTCTCTTTGCCATAACCATAAATATAAAAAGTAGCAACCTTTAAATTTTCTTCGAGTTTGAGCTTACATAGTAAGATTATGCCCGAGGCGGAGCACGGATTTGTTCGAGCAATTTCTGAGGTAGTTGGAGGACTTATAATGTCACTGTTATTAAATACGTTTGCAAGTAGTGGATTAATACCTACTTCATATCTTTCGATGTTTAGGCTGCTTAATTTAATGCTAACAATAAGCTTTATTCTCGCAATACCATACTGGGGAACAGGCTATCTTCTGGGATGGCTTTTCGGCCTCACAATGATGGCGCAAACCGGGTTAATAGATCCTCTTGATTTCGTTATCTACTTTATAATCCCCGCAATTATTTTGATAGTCAGGATCGTCAAAAAGATTGGATTCGCAACAGATTAGCCCTTAGCAGTCCTTAAAACGTCGACAAACTTCTATCTAATGAATAATGCTCTATATTTCAACACTTTCAACGTTTATCCTTCAAGACAATAAATTAATTTTAAGAAGTAGCCATGTTTCCGGACGTGACCATTCGTGGGCAGCGTCATTTTTTATGGATTTTTGCGGTTTTTAATCGAAAACTGAAATCTATCCAAGCCAAATTTAACCAAAAATAGCTTCTTCCGTCGAAAGGAGACGGATTTCGGCTTAGTTAAAGGTAAGACTTTGATGGGAAATCGGTGGACTATGCATGTTTTGGGGCTTTTAGCTATAGTTTCAGCCATATTCACACCTACATAGTTGGTGTTCTTTTGGGTTGTTTTGGCTGAAAGCCTCGGATTTGAAGAGATTTTGCGAAAAGATGCTGTATCAGTTTCAAACTTTAAGTTTTTCTTGTCCATTTTCGGATGAGGGTTCATCGCCATATTAGGCCTGGTTTCAAGGTGTTTTACTGGAATATTCATTATTTGGAGGTGATGAGAATCCCTCATCCAAATTATCGGAACATCAGCTTAAGAAAGGAGGTTTACTGGAAGCTTCAAAGATTGGCTGAAGAGCAGGGAATGAGCATTAGCCAATTGTTAAGCTTGTTACTGGAAAATGTTAATCCAGCAAGCCTTCAGCCGACACAAGCTTCTTCCATAAACCAAGAACCATGCGGAGAACTATCGGAAAAAATTCAAACAACCATTCAAAATGAAAAAAATGATATAGGAAATAGCGAAAACTGGACGGATTGCCCTTTCAGTGACACCTGCCCCTTCACAGATCCAGAATACATAAAGCGCCACGGTTTTATCTATAAACCAAGGGGTTAGCAACTGCTACTTTTCTTCAATAACCAGTTTTCTGTGCGGACAGAAATCACAGTAACCCTTAAGCGGGATTCCGCTTTCAACTTCCTTATATATAGTGTCAAGTTCATCAGCTAATTCTTTGAGCGCTTTTTCCAATTCTTTATCTATTCCTTTAAGTTTCTGTTTTTCAGCAAAAGTAGCGGAAACGAGACTACTACAAAGCGTGTAGTTTACCTTTAAGGTGTTCTTCTTTAGGCCAGTTATTCGATTAATGAAACGTCCCCTTTTTCTCAAAATTCTGAGACAGTTTTCAAATTTTTCATAAATTTTAGGATAGCCAGTTCTCAGATGGCTAAAAAAAGGCATAACCTCTTTTCGAGACATAACATAGGCATTAAGAAGTGAACCAATAGAATAACGAGAAATCCCCATGTGCGATCCATTGCCAAAGATTATGTGCTTGCTGTGCTGCAGAGCAAGCTCATAACCTTTCTGGGTAAATTTAAAGATAGAAAGATCTTTTGAAGTTTCTCTGCCTTCCGAAGTATATGTTACTGTAAATTTTTCAGCTTGAGTTCCATCAGATCGGACAAGAAGAGGTTTCAATTTTTCTAAAATTGTTTTATACATTGTTGTTTCTGGATAAAATATGCCTAATTTCCCTTTTGTAGTTATTTGAATGGAAAAACCTTTCATATCTTTAATTTTAAAAGAGAGCCTTCCTTGGTAATCGCTCATATCACCTATTAATTCCCTTCCGTGTTTGAGCAAATTTTCTTTTGTATTATCAAAATCTAAATCTGTTTGGAACCAAATCGACTCTTTCTTTATTCCTGTCCGCATTTTTGTCCGAAAAATAGGGGGACTCAAGGGGGACTTATAATTTTCGGACATGAAGGTGTTCAAGAAATGAAAAGGAACTTGCGAATAACCGTAAGGTTAAAGGAAGCAGATAGACGCAAAATTGAAGAACTCCTGAAAGCTGGCAGGTTCAAAAACATAAGTCAAGTTGTACGTGAGGCCATCAAAGAGTTTCTTTCAAAGCAGTTAGGAGAGGCTAAACCATGATGAGTACTCTAAAGTTGTTCATTAAAGGCCCTCGGCCAAATAATATTGAAGTTCAGCTTAACTCCAAAAAAATAAAAATAAAAATTGTCTCTCTCTCCTCTCTCTTCTCTCTCAAGTCTCTCCCTCTCTCAAGGTCTCCGTTCAGTCTCTCACCCTTTCCCAATCTTTTAAATGAAACTGAAGCATTCCCTTCGCTTCTTTTTTTATTTTTTTAGAAGGTGGGCTTCATGGAATTTGTTAAGCCAAGAAGGAAGATTAGCTTCAAAGAACGCGTTCAGGAAATCGGGGAGCTTCTTAACAAGCAAGGAGAAGTTTCAATAAACGATTTATTCAAAAAATGGAGAATCACACCTCAATACATTAAAACAATCATGAAATGGGCGAAACAAATCTATTCTTATGCTGAATTTGACGAGGAAAATGGAATTCTGTTTATTCCTGAAAGAAAGGTAGGAGCTTCTAATGAGCGTTTGGGATAAAGTAAGGCGTAATTCTTCGCTTTTAACAATCGCTTGTAGCACGGCGACTCAGAGAGAATCTAACCGTTGGAAAGTCTGTCTTAAACCATTGAAATGTCCAGAGTGCGATTCAACAAGAATAGTCAAGGATGGCTTAAGATGGCTGCAAAATGGTCTAAGCATTCAGCGGTTTTTATGTAAAAATTGCGGTTTTCGCTTTTCATTAAATTCCAGTAAAAATGCGGAAAATTTAAGGAACAATTCAAACAAAATAATGGTTGATGCACATGAGGAGAAAAACCTTCTCATGGAAGCTGAGCCAAAAATCGAAAAGCGGGACGCGGGAGCCACAGAGCGGACACAGCAAGTCAAAGGTAAAATCATTGAGTTTGCTTGGTGGATGAAAAAGGAAGGCTATGCTGAAAACACTATTACCAGAAGGGTTAAGTTGCTTTCAGTTCTTGCCAAACGTGGTGCTAACCTATTTGAACCAGAAAGTGTTAAGGAAGCAATAGCCAGACAAGACCGTTGGAGTGTTAAGACAAAGGAGTTAGCTGTTGAAGCCTATAACTGTTTTCTAAGGATGGTTGGCGGAAGTTGGGTTCCACCAATCTATAAGCCTGTTAGGAAGTTGCCGTTTATACCCACGGAACAAGAAATCGACCAACTTATAGCTGGATGTAACCGCAAAACGGCTACGTTCCTTCAACTTCTTAAAGAGACTGGTGCCAGATGTGGGGAGGCCTGGAAACTTGAATGGATTGATATTGACTTCCAAAACAAGCTGGTTAAAATAACTCCTGAAAAAGGTGGAGAGCCAAGAGCCATAAAGATAAGCGACAAACTGATATCAATGCTCAATACGTTGCCCAAGAATCAACCGAAAATATTTCAAGGCTCCCTAAGACATTTTGCAAGGTCTTTCAGAAGACAAAGAACAAAGATAGCCCTCAAGCTTCAGAATGACCGAATTAATAGGATAACTTTCCATACGTTCAGGCACTGGAAAGCGACCATGGAATATTACAAGACCAAAGACATTTTGCACGTAATGAAGCTTCTCGGCCATAAAAACATCAACAACACGTTACTTTACACGCAACTCGTCAACTTTGAAAGTAACGAATATCATGTTGCTGTTGCGAAAACTTCAGAAGAAATCAAAAAACTCCTTGAAGCAGGCTTTGAATATGTATGCATGAAAGATGATTTGATGTACTTTAGAAAGCGCAAATGACAGAATGTTAGAGATGGGGCCTCTGGTGTTATGGTGGGGTAGCTGGGATTTGAACCCAGGATCGCCAGCGCCCCAGGCTGGTATCCTTGACCAAGCTAGACGACTACCCCAATAGAATAGTCGAGTACCCCAGGGCTTATTTTCTTTTCTTGAACAGTTTGCAGTTGTCAATTTCGCAAACATATTCGAAGCCTGCTTCAATGAGCTGTTTTGCCTCTTCTAGGGTTTTGGCTGTTTTGCAGATGTATTCGTCTTCGGTAATGTTTTGGACTAACTGGGTGTAGATCAATGTGTTTTTTATGTTTTTGTGTCCGAGCAGTTGCATGACGTGAAGTATGTCCTTGGTTTTGTAGTATTCCATGGTGGCTTTCCAGTGGCGGAAAGTGTGGAAGCTTATTTGGAGAAGCCTCGGGTTTCCAAGTTTGAAGACTATTCTTTTTCGTTGCTTTTCAAAGCTTTTTCTGAGGTAGAACTTGTTTTTATAGGTGAAGACTTTGATGTCCTTTTTAGGAAGGTTTGCAAGCATTGAGGCAAGTTTTGATGAGATTTTGAATATGCGTGGGTTGCTTCCTTTTTCAGGGGTTATTCTTACCGTGTTGCTTGCCAAATCAATGTCTGTCCATTTCAGGTTAAAGACTTCGCCGCATCTTGCACCTGTCTCTTTTAGCAGTTGGAGGAATACAGCCATTTGGCCGTTGCAGCCGGATATTAGGTCGTCAAGCTCTTTCTCTTGGGGAATGAATGGAAGCTTTTGTGGAACTTTATATTTTGGCGGGGACCATGTTATGCCTAGAAATTTGGCGAAAGCCTTGTAGGCTTTAACCGCTATGCATTTTCTGGCTTCGCTCCATGTTTCCTGTCTAGCGATAGTTTCTTTGACACTTTCAGGATCCGTTAAGTTGGCTCCTCTTTTACTTAACGTCTCAAGAATGTAGCAGTAATCTTTAATGGTGGCTTCGCTGTAACCCTCCTTTTTTAGTTTCCAAGCAAAGTTTACTATGCTGCTTTTTACATTAGCCTTGCTTGTGGCTCCCGCAGCCCTCTGCCCATTTTCCGCTTGCCTATTCATGGCCCATTCCACGCTTTGCTCCAGAAGGGCCAAGGCTCTGGAGCTGCATCGGTTAAAAGTTAAGCCCGCGTTGATTTTTAAATTCTTGCTTCCATGCTGCTTTGGCTTTTCAGCCCTCGGCCATGAAAAGCGGTAACCGCAATCTCTACACAAATAGCGTTGAACTGTGCAGCCGTCTGCTAGATAGCGTAAGCCGTCTTTGTAAAGCCTTTTGCTGCTGCATTCTGGACAGCAAAGCCCATTATGGGCTTCAACCATGAAAGCGGGCTTTTTTGACGGGCTTGCTGCAGGAGCCTCCTCAACCATTTTATACACCTTCAACTATTCGCCTTATAATGAGGGGAAGCATAGGGTTTTTCAGGCAGGCCCTCATGTAAGCCTCTAGAACTTGGCTCGGATGTCCATAGCCCCGATGGCGGCATAACAGCTTGAAGGCTTGATACACAAGTGTGTCAAGGCTTAGTTTGAAGCGTTTTTTGCCCTCAGCTAGAGGGCCCACTTTTCACCCCTCCTCCTAGCCAGCTTTTGTTTTTCCCAAATCTCTAGTTTTAAAGTGCCAAACACGTGAATGGGAAACTTTAAACATGGTCTTTTCCACTGGGTAAACGTTGCCTTTCGTGGTTAAAAGCTCGATTAAACTGGCTTGAACCTCTTCAACGTCGGCTTTCCACACGGTGAAAGAGGCCCAGTCGTCAACCACCCCGAAGAATTGTTTGTAAATATGTTTGTTTGCCTTATGGCTTAAAATGTAGTCCGCTATTAGGCGCCATAAAGCCCGCTGCCCTTCGGCTGTTAGGCGATAGGGCGTTTCGCATAAATAGACGTTAATTTCCGCGTAACGCAAGCCCTTGCGGATTTTAATCACTTTTTTGAATTGCTCGGCTAGTTTTGCCTTGAAGTCTGGCAAATCGAAACAGCTTAAGTCTCCATAGCAGTTTTCGCATTTGTTGGGCGGTATGGGCTTGCCTAGTCCTATGCAACCCGGAACCGTTGAATCCCTAGTTAGGCTTAACTCTTTTCTGAAGTGTTCAAGGGCTTTAACCCGGGCTAAGAACCATGTAAGAGGGCCTCTAACTTTAATTTCGGTTCCGTCTGGAAAAGTCAAGTCCATTGGTAGGTCGCGGTTGCACTTTCGCGTAAACTCAACGGCTTTCCAAACCCAAACATTAGGGATTTTAGCGGTTAGCCCGGCCCAACGCAGCATTCCAAGGCGTATCCCGGGCTTACGCTCAGCCTTAGCTTCCTCACAAGGCTCTATAGCCTCAACCTCTTCTTCGGTAGAAGCTTTAGCCTTCTCTAATGGGTGTAAGTCATCAAGCTCGATTATTTTGACGGTTTTGATGCCGATAGGTTTGATAGGTGCGGAAGGCTTATAGGGGAGCCCCACTTCTATAACGGTGCGCCTTTTACGATCCTTTAAAACCTTAAGCCCAAGGCGGTTTTTCGCAATCCTGGACAATTTTTGGTTAAGGCCCTTCAACTCATCTGGGTCCGGGTTTGGGTCGTCAAGGATTATTTTTGAAATCTTAACCAGTGGAATCCTCAAAACCATTTTCTGTGGTTCTGGTTGCAGGTAGGGCTTTAGAGTAGCCTTTTCATCTTCTACCCGGCTCACTAAGAGGCCTTCCGAACCACTCACACCTATCGGCACTTCACCGCAAATCCTAGCTAAGGCATCATTAAACTGCTCCTCAAGTTGCCAGTCTGGATCCGAGGCCTTAATTTGGGCTTCAAGTTCTTGAGCTAGCTCGTTAATTTCCTGTTTAAACTCTGGGTTTAACAAAAGCAAAGGCGCCAAAACTTCTTTAATACGGCTGCTTGACACGCTTAACTCAGTTTCCAGCTCCGGTGTTTCAAGAGTTTCAGCTTTTTGTTTAAGCTCATGGTATTTTCTAAACCGCCATAAAATCAGTTTATTACGAATGGCTTGGGCTTCCGCGAGGAATTTCTTATCCCTATATAATGGCATTGGCCGGGTTTTCTCACGTGCAATAAAAGTTAAACAACGGCTTTCAAGGGCCTTGTCCTTAAACTCTTCTCGGGTTGCTAAAAGCTTAGGCCCGAAAACATAATACGAAATTGTTTTTTGAGGATTGACATCATCGGCTCGCGTGTAATGAGCCAATCTTTTATCATAACCAATATTCAAAATTTTCACGATAAACGCGTAGAGGCTTGATTTATCAAAGTCAGCCTCATCTATGAGGGCCGTTCCACGCCAAAGGTTAATTCTCCTAACAATTGCCTTATCCGTATCACAGCCGGCTAAGATGATTGGGCGATAACAAATGGAGCCAACAGTGTCAAGCCATGTGCTTTTGCCCCGTCCATAGGGGCCTAAAGCCCGCCTATAGGGTAGCCTGGGCAAGAGGTCATAAACATAGGTGAGGAAAACGTAAAACGCGTCTAGTTTTCTTTCGAACTCGTTGGGTGCCTCGTGCCAACGGTTCAGAAAGTCTATGACTTCCTTGAATAGTTGCTCTTCGCTTTCATACTCCTCAACCTGACTTGGTAAAAGTGTTAGCCCGTTTTTTACGTCGGGGTTTTTAATTGGCTTATAAATGCAGTCTTCAAATTCGACAGTCTCCATTTTTTCAACAGAGCCCGTTTTTGAGTCATAAACTAGGAAAAAGACGTTTTGGCCGTCGAACCCCTGTTCTATCAGCCGGCTGTCTGGCAATCCAGCCGACGGAGTCCTCACAACTTTCTTAGGGCCTTTGATAATGGGACATTCAGCCTCTTTACAGTTAACCTTTAAAAGCGGATCATCACAACCGTAAACGTAGCCATGGGTTTCAGCGCTTTTTAATATGGCTTCAACTTCTCTGTTGGGTAAAGGCGGCCGGTTGCGGCTGTTCCAAGCTTTAAGTTTCACTAAGGCTTTGGTTTTACTTAACCCTCGAAAATTAACAAGGTAAGACGCTAGCCGGATGCCAACCTCGTTGCGTAGGCCCTCTTCAACCCCTTGGATAAGAGCCTTAATGCATGGTGGTTCCGGCCCCTTATAACCCTTGACAGGCTTTTCCTTGTTAAACCATGTTTTGGGCGGAATTTGAACCCCGGCCCTCTGAAGGGCCTCATAGAAGACGGCTTCCAAATCCTGGACTATGGTTGGCGAGTTATCGTTAAGCCTCCTGTAGCCCTCAGAGGGTGCCATGATAACGAGTTTTCCTTCACCGATTAACTCAAGCCCACAAACATTGTGATAGGCGCTTATGCTCTTTGGCTTGACATGGCTTAGATAAATCCAATGTTGGCCCTTGCTTGGAGTCTCCTCTATCTGGGTTATTGGCAAATTTCGAAGGACATTGCGGCCCCTCTCTACAGCCTCTTGACTGACATTTTTAACATCGAAATCGATAGCCCCGAGATACAAGCCGTTTTTTGCTTTCGAGCCACAAATCACCGCGAAACCGTCCGCTTGACTCCATGGAAGGCTGCAGAATTCCTCTTCCGTCTGAGGCTCCTTTTGCCATTTAGCCCATTCAATGAGCGGCTGCTTGCCTTTAAGCGGAACAATCGGAAGCCCTAAACTCCAATAATTGCGCGCAGCTTCAACGATTTCGCTCATTAAAATCAGTCACTCCTTCACGCTCTTTCGCCATCCAAAAGGCCGAGGTTGCGAAGTTTTTCTCTAACCGCATCTCTTATGAAGTCACTTTTTGAAACATGGGAATCTTTTTGAATGGCTTTTTCCACAGCTTTATCAAGTTGCTCTGTCACCGGGATTGACCATTTTTTAAGCCGCGACATCGCCACGTTCACCGCACTTTTTCAGCGAAAGTTAAATAACAAGTGGTTATTATACATGTATCGAGTACACGTGTGGTGTAGAATGCCAACCCTTGAAGAAGTCAAAAACAAAATCTTGACCTATCTGTTAGAAATCGGAGAAGCTAACGCTTCTCAACTTGAAGAGAAGGCTGAATGTGCAAATAAAACGTTCCTTAAAGCCCGCCAACAACTAGAAAAAGAAGGTTTAATAACGAAACGTTATGAGCCAAAACCAAACGGCGGCTTACATGCAATATATAGTTTAACGCCTAAAGGCAAAGAAGAAGCTGAGAAAGCAGCCATGAAAAGAGATTATAATGCAAAAATCGATAAAGCCAACCCATATGAAATTGAACGGATGAAACTTCAAAAACGATATGATGAAGTGTGTGAAAAAATCGCAAAACTGCAAAGTAAATGTCCACCCATTAGAGCTGTTATTGATGAATTGCGCAGGCTTAGATGGGATGAAGAGAGTATACAGCAGGTTGTAAGACAACATTATGCGAGATATCATAAAATTGAGGAGGGCCCTAGTAATATAATATTGAAGTTGATTTCGGTTGAGGAGCTTGAAAGGTATATGGATGAACATCCAGATGTCAGAGAGACTATATTAGAGACTATGAAGATCCCACATGAGGAAGCCAAACATAAAATGGACATGGAGTTAGATGTTTTCCGTTACATCTTAGCAATTGAATTTTACTTGATAGACGACTTGAAAGACGATTCGCTGCATATTCTAACACTTAAACCCGTTAAAGGTTTTTTTGTTTTATGGAGTTTTAAAGAGCTTGGCGATTTATATCTTGAAAAACAGAAACTAGAAAGGGAATTACAAAAAATGGAATGGAAGCTCAAATTTAATTTAAGCGAAGAAGACTGGAGGAAGCTAAACCCGATAATAGAGGAAGTTGAAAGTCGAAATACAAAGCAGGAGATAACATTGATAGGAAAAGAGCAAATTGAGGATTTTTTGGAGCGTTATGCCTACAGTAAGCAGCCCGACGCCCTTATTAAACTTATAAGACATTATATACGAAGAGGCTTTGACTGGAGAAGGGCTGAGCAGGCGGCTAAACAGGACCTTGAAAACTTCAAAAGGGAAAAACCAGAGTTATACTACATCTTTGCCTAAAGGCTAAATATGGCCCTTGTTAACGAAATTTTCGAGGTAAACGCATCAAAAAGCAATCCTGCATCGAGCTGCCTTATTTTTCTTGTATTTCCCCATACCATGAGTTTAGAGTTTCGAGGAGTTTTTGGGTTATGGGGCTGGAATTGTTTAATGTCACTAGGTAGTCGCGTTTTCCAAAACGTGAAACCAAAAAGATTCCTCCTGCTTGGAGCTTTTCGACAATCTGCCTAACTCTATCGTAGTCGTTGACGCCTATTGCCCGTGCAATTTGGCCTATTGAGCCGCCGCCAAGGCTTAAATACCGTATAACCTTCACCACCTCCGGGTTTTGCAGACAGTAGCTTAAATCACGTTTTTCAATTTCCAGCCCGCGTCAAGTCGCCTTTCTCCCTGAATTCCTCAGCCTTTCGGTGTCAAGCCTCGATTTTCCGTTGCAAATCCCGCTTCAGGCCCTTCGGCAGCTCATCAGCCTCTCCATGGCTAAATCACCGCCACAAGGCTAAAGTCTTCGTTACCCTACAATAGTAGGCTTCAAACTCGGCCTGCACGGTTTTTCCCAACAGGAAACCCCAACTTTTTGCAAAGCCAAAAACTGAATTTAAGATGCGTCACGTTTTTAGTTTTTCTTTTAGACGTTACTAACAGAAATAGGTTATTAGAGTTTATTTCTAACCAGCATTTTTCAAAGGCACAATTTTTATAATACAGCAATCCCTTAGAAGGATGGATGGAATTTGAGTAAAGCTTTGTTTTTGATGATCGCTATTCTGTCTCTGTTGCTTATAGCCGCGCTTGTAACCTTCAATGTGGGTCCTGGGGCTAGACGTCAACAAAGAGGATCTTATAGAATCTTTCCGAGGGATGCTGCCCATTGGTTTGGGTGGGCGGGTTTCGCGATTTTTGCAGTTTCAGCTTTCTATTCGGCTTTAAAGAGGGGTTTCCCAGGAAGCATTAAAAAGTGGTTGCTGATTCACTGTATCACAGGAGCACTTTCCATAGTGCTCGTTGTCTTCCACATAATCAACAAAATACAGGTTCCAAGGCCAGGATACTTTATCAGCTTCTTCGCTTTTCTTCTCATGGTGGTAATAGTTATAAGCGGGATACTAGGACGATATGTAAAAGCCAAAATCATAAAAGATTATTGGAAAGCACTACACATACCATTAACAATAGTCTTCTACTTCACACTAGCCTTCCACATACTCGAAAAAATAAATCTATTATGGTAGAGCACAATCATACTGTTCGTTTAATGTCTCTTAACAGATCTTGGGAGATTTATGTAACATCGTGAGAAAAATGTGGGGAGATATTTATGTAGATTGCTAGGTTTTACTCTACCTTCTTGTAGCATAGCCACCAATCTATGCACTTTATCTCTCCAGCCTTCTCTTGGTCTCTTCTTTTCTGGATCATGTCTACAGTGTTTGCTGGCGGAACGATCACGTTGTCGCCGATTATCTCATTGTTGGGCCAGTTAGCTGGTATAGCGTAGCCTTTGTCGGCTATTTGGAGCGCCTTCACCATTCGGAGTATCTCGTCCATGTTTCTGCCGAGCTCCATAGGATAATAGAGTATCGCCCTGACAATGCCTTTAGGGTCAACTATGAATACGGCTCTAACTGTCTGTGTTCCCGCGGCCTGCTTGTGACGCATACCTAATCTGGCGGAGATTTCGCCTGTATTATCCGCTATTATCGGGAACTTTATTTCTACATCAAGCTTTTCTTTAATCCATTCTTCCCACTTTAGATGGGCGAAAACTTGGTCTATGCTCAATCCTATTAGTTCGCATTGCAGCTTCTGGAACTCTTCATATCTTTTCTGGAATGCGACGAATTCTGTGGTGCATACTGGTGTAAAGTCGGCTGGATGGCTGAATAGAATAAACCACTTACCGCTGTAATCGTCTGGAAGCCTAATCACGCCTCTGGTGGTTCTAACCTCCATTTGAGGGAATCTGTCACCTATTAATGGCATTTTATACTCTTCCACAAAAATCACCAAAACACTTTTCATAATGAAATGACATATAAAATTTGCCTACAAAATTCGTCTCTTAAAAGCAGCTGAAAAATTATTTTCAGCGCTTTTATACCATTTCTTAACGAAAATTGGTTAATGCTGAAGTTAAGAGTTGGAGAAACCATTAATTTTTCTGCTTTCTCTTTTTATCAGCAGATTTTCGATCATCCTAAGGATTTGCTCATGCCTCTTTTCATCTTCAACTATCCATTCAAGAACCGCTTTAAAAGGCTCTAAATCTATTTTTCTTTCCTCCGCCATCAACTCAATCAATTTTACATGCAATACTGTTAGATATTCCTCGGCAGCAAAGCTTTCAAGCTTCATTAAACCATTTATCAACGAAACAAGTTCTTCATGGCTTATTCTACGCTTGCTCAGAAATTTTTCAGCGTCAACCACAAGGTTTTTCCAAGTTTCGCCCCAAACTTGTTCACACTGTTCAAAACGATCCTTCATATTGCCAGACGAACATTCGCCTATAACCTTAAAACATTCTGCATGTTTAAAAGAGTCGCGAGCAATAAAACTTAGAAGGCAACCGATAGGCTTGTCGTCCACCAACTTAACGATGTGTTCGTAAGCCTTTGCAACTCTCTCCTCCAGAAGGCCAGAGCAATATAGAAACTTTTCCAATTCCCTTTTTAACGTTGTCCTAACCATAAGGGTCCCCAACAAACTCGGAGGATATTACTGCAAACATAAAGCATTTGTTAACTAGAAATAAAGACCGTGACTCCAAATTTCAGCTGCTGGCAGACTTTAACGATAAGCTTAACAGAGCCAAAGGAACTAAAAAATGAATTAGGTGTTAGAGATACCATGTCGTATGGTTCTGAAAACTGTATGTTAAATGAGAAAGTCAAAAGGGCGTTATTAATGGCACAAAAGAATGAGATCACTGAGCATTTTATCTATGAAAAGTTAGCTCAGATGGTAAAACAGCCAAATAATAAGGAGGTCTTAAGACGTATTTCAAATGAAGAGTTAAAACATTACGAGTTTTGGAGGAAATACACGGACAAAGATGTAAAGCCAGATAAACTTAGGATTTTTAAGTATTTTTTGATTTCAAAGTTCTTCGGGATAACTTTTGGAATGAAGCTCATGGAAAGAGGTGAAGAAAAAGCTGAAGTGACCTATGAAAAAATATCCGAGTTTGTGCCCGACGCTAAAAACATTGTGAAAGACGAGGATGAACATGAAAGACAACTTATGAATTTAATTGATGAGGAAAGACTGAGGTATGTTGGCTCCATGGTGTTAGGTTTAAATGACGCTCTCGTCGAGCTTACAGGGGCTCTTGCAGGGTTCACCCTCGCCCTTCCAAACACTCGTTTAGTGGCATTAACTGGGCTGATTACTGGATTTGCAGCGTCGTTATCGATGGCTACGTCAGAATATTTATCAACGAAATCTGAAGGAAACGGTAAAAACCCGCTTAAGGCGGCTGGGTATACTGGAGTTGCCTATATCCTCACAGTTTTGCTTCTAATATCTCCGTATTTGCTTCTTTCAGACGCATATGCTTGCCTAGTTTTAACAATATTATTGGCGATCGCCATCATCTTCTTGTTCACGTTCTACATTTCAGTTGCAAAAGACCTGCTATTCAAAAAGAGGTTTCTAGAAATGACAGCCATTAGCCTCGGAATAGCAGGATTATCATTCACCATAGGATTTTTCATAAAGGCATTATCAAATTTAGAAGTATAATTATATGAGAAATTTGCTGGGAGAATTGTCGGTGCTAAAATGAGGCTGTGGTTAATTCATCCTAAATACCTTGATTGTAGAGGTTTGGTTGCCGTTTGGAGAGAAGGCCTTTTAGCAAAAAAGGTTCTGGAAGGAAAAACCAAGGGCTACAGAAATCATCCACAACTCAAAATTTTTAAAGAGTATGAAAAGCCCATTGATTTAATTAACGCTTATTTATTTCAAATCTATCTGGAAGCGAAAAGAAGAGGTTATTCGTTCGATTTTACAAAAATAGAAAGTTTGAACTTGAAAGAAGCTGTAACCATTACCAGAAGGCAATTGAGGGAAGAGTTTAGATTATTAATGGAAAAACTCCAAACACGAGATAGGAAAAAGTTTGAAGAATTAAAGAGCCTAGGCTTCAATAGCATAGAGCCAAACCCTGTTTTTAGAGTGGATAAGAATAAAAATGATGAATAGCCGTTTAAACAAAATTGCAGGATATAACTATGTTATTTGACAATGGAAAATTGGTTTTACGATTTAGTCAATTTCATTGGTTTTCCGCAGCAAACAAGCATTCCTTTTCCGGCTTCGATAACTTTAACTTTGTTACCACAGATTTCACAAAGGTAAATTTCTCCAACTTTAGTCACTTTCTCACCTCTTATTTCTTAAAGTTTAGCATAGGTTAAAAATGTTGTGAATTGTAGAAGCATGGAAAACATCAAGCTTTTCCATAAGGCAGGTATTAATTTAACAGAGGCATTGAAACAAGCGCTCTATGAAGGTGAAGATGTTTTAAAGAGATTCCTATTAACGAGATTTTAAGCAAAAATAAAGACTTAGCATTGTATGAATTTCCGCAAAACTTTTTAAGTTCAAATTTCCAAAAAATAATTGGTGGTCTTTTTGGCTAAAAAAGAAGAGAAGGTGAGAATACCAGTTCTACCGGACGCTTGCTTTTATCACGATGACGAAAAGTACATTGTTGAAATAGAGTTGCCAGGAGTTACAAAAGAAAATATTAACCTTGAAGTAGCCGAAACAAGTATATGCCTCAACGCACCGCGAAATGATGTGGAATATTTCGGGTGTTGGATTTTCGCCCACGAAGTTAAGCCAAAACAGGCAAAAGCATCCTTTAAAAATGGACTGCTTACGGTCACAGTTCCGCTAGCTAAACCAATGAAAGGAGTGAAAGTTCCCATAGAATAGAAACAAGGCGATTAATAATTTTCACGTCCCCCTTTTCTGGGATGAAAGTTTAAAAAGCTGGATATTTTGCTAATAACAACAAATTCCAACGTGAAGCTTGGGAGGTTACCCTCTTAATGGTTTTAAGAGTTAGAGTTTAAGAAACACTAGCTAATCAGTAATAAAATAGAAAAAAATTCTGATATGCTTTTAAAGGTAAATAATTGGAGGTAGGGATGTTTGGTTCGGATTCTTGTAGTTTATGATAGTCGAACTGGGAACACTGAAAAGCTTGCTGAAGCGGTGGCCAAAGGGGCGCGTAAGGTTTCTGGGGTTGAGGTAGTGCTGAAGAAGGCAAAGGATGTTACGCCGACGATGTATCTCGTGCTGACGCTTATGCTTTCGGCTCGCCATCTCATTTCAGCATAATGTCCGGAGAAATTCTAACAATGTTCACAAACTTATACCCTCACAGACATGCGATTGCAGGTAAACCTGCATGAGTATTTACTACAGGAGCCGGCAGCCAAGTCACAGCATTAGAAAATGTGGAGAGAATTCTTGGTACTTTTAACCCCAAATGGATAAAACCCGGAGTAGCTGTTGAGGGCGCACCTAAGGCAAAGGACCTTGAACAAGCAGAAAAACTTGGAGAAAAACTAGCTAAAGCCACGTTATCAAGATAATTAAACGAAGCCGTAAACAATTAGTTCCCTCACATTTTTATCTAAAATGTAGCTTTGGGTAAAGTTATGAGAAATGAGAAAGAAGAAAAGATATTATGCTATCGTAAAAAGAGAAAATGGGGTTATTGGTTGTTTTGACTTGTTTTAGACAATTTCTAATTTCACTTTTAATGGTATTGGATCCTTAAAAATTGACAAGACTGGGGCAGTTTGCTTCTGTTCCCACTCCAGGCTGCCTCAACTAGTTCTTTTCTCGCATTTACAGACACTTTAACTTTGACCGTTGCTTCGCTATCCAAAGCATGAAACAAACCCAGTTATCCTGGTATTTGTTAATAAGTTTAGGCTGATGTTCTTTTAATCATCGCTAACAGAAAATTGAAAATTGGTGTTATTTTGTCGGACAAATTCAAATGAGTTATATTAATATTTTTGTTTTGAATGTATATTAGCTGGATTTCATTTATGAAAGAGGATTGCCTAAACGTCATGCTAAACGCCCCAGATGTGCTTCAAAAGTTGGCTGGCGGCCTCAAAATCTCAAATACAGATGAGGTAAGCTTTATTGAGGCCTATCTTTACGATGCTCATGTGAGGGTGAAAATTGAGCCGAGGGGCGATGGCTCTCAGCTGAGGATTTCATATGATTTCACAAGGTATTGGCTGATGTTAACACTTGTAACGCTTTTGTTGATACCTATTTTCCTCGTAATAGATAAATTTCTATTTGGGAAGCCTGATCCACATTCTATTATGATACCTCTCATCATGCTCTTCGGATGGGCTCTTATAGCAAATCAAGACGAAAAGAAGAAGCGAGAGAAAATATTAAAAAAAATTACGACTATTGTAAATAGTTAACCCAAGAAACAGTCTACAACCCTGAGTTCAGCAGAGCACTATAATAAAGTAAGCGAGTTTCAACACGTTAGCGTTAGCATTCTGTTAGTCGCTGCTAAGTGCTGTTTTTGTATTGGGGTGGTGTTAGCCATGGTTCTGCTTGTTGGCGGTATGTTTGTCTCCAGCTTTCTATGCTTTTGATCATGTAGGCTTTTTGCTGTTCTGGAATTGCATGGCCCATCCAAAACTCGATGTAGAGCGGATCAACCTTGTGATCGCTTAGAAACGTGCGGAAAGCAGCCCGTAGCGAATGGGGGCTATAAGGATTTCTTCCCTTAAAATCTTCAGTAAATTTTTGAGCGATTTTGTGAAAGTAGGCGTGCACAACCCTCGAGGATACGTCATAAACTGGTGTCTCATTATTCAATTTCTGATCAGCTAAATAATTCTTAAGCAGCTCCACAGACCAGGTGCCCAAGAACGTTATAAAAGTTATGCCTGTCTTCTTCCTTGTTAGGTTAAGGCATATAGGCGTTATTCCCTTTTCAAACTCTTCTTTTATATCGCCGTATTTTAGAGCTAAAAGATCTGATAGGCTCAGCCCACTTTGAACAATTGAAGCAGCTATACTCCTATAGAGCGGCTTGTCCATTAAGGCTATGAAATCGCATACTTCCGCTATGGTCCATGGATGCTTTTTGTTGACTGGTTGAGCCGCCGGTAGTTGCACATAGCGTAAACTTATAGAAATGTCATAGTATTTGGCTAAGCTTTGAACAGCACCCACATAACTCCTCACAGTCTTTGAAGAATAGCCCCTACTCTGAAGCCAAACCACAAAATTGTTAAGCGTCACGCGGTCCACATGCTTTCTCTGGATTCTTGGTAAAAGCCTATCCTGTTCCACACAATCCAAAAAATCCCTTATAGAGCCTCGACTCGAGTAAAACTCTTGAAACGCTGCTAAACCACGACCATAAACATTACGCGTCGCGGGCTTCAAAAAAGAAAGAAACTCAGAAACCTCAGAACAAACCTCAAAACAATCTTCAACCTTCAAGGGCGCCTCTGTCAAATACGCCACAACCCAACAATTCTAAAGACTTCCTAAACGTTGCACAAAGAAAAAGATGGGGTTGTGCGGGAGAATTCGCCAGAAAAATCCTTGACCAAGCTAGACGACTACCCCATATATCGGATGGTTATCCTTCTGTCTTATTTGTGTTTCCGGAAGTTTTGATTTCGTTGGTATGGCTAAATGTTTAGAGCGCTGTTTCTTCCCACCAGCTTAGTGAGAAACTATTTATAAGCTATTTTTCTATTCTAACTCAAAAGTCTTGGAGGGTTAGGATGCCTTTCGTTCAGGTACATTTGCTTGAGGGGCGAACTGAGAAAGAGAGGGAGAAAATTGCAAAAGCGTTCACCGACGCTTTGGTAGAGATTCTCGGAGTGCCCAGGGAGATTGTTTGGATTCAGTTTATTGACATGCCTAAATCATATTTTGCTGTTGGCGGCGTTCTTAAGAGCAGGGAAACAAAATAACTTCCATTTTTCTTCCTTTTAAGTTTCTTCATCTTCTTTTACTTGCCTTGTTGATATCTCTCTTATTAGAGGTTCTTGCCGTCCACCTTCTATTTCTATTTGGGCTTTCGGATACTGTTTCTCAAGCTGTTTGCGGAGGGCATTCACGTCCACGTCTTTGCCCACTTTGGCCTTGACTTTTATACCTTGAGGTGTTTGAGTCACGCGTATGGAGTATCCGCTTGAGAACGTGTCTCCCTTCAGGTCTTTGAAAAAGTTTTCCATCTCGCTAAATAAGGAGCCGCCGAAAAGTTCATCTATAAAATTTCTTTCTCGCCTTTTTCTAGCAGACATCCTCTTCACTATTAAATGAGAATAGCGCAAGCTTTGCTTAAAAGTTTCGTTAACCACGCTTATGTTGATAAAGTTAATAAGCGGGCCCGGCAAAGTCTGTTCCGTGAAGTTGATGGTTGGAAAAGTTATAGTTTTAATGGGCTCAGAGAAAGACTTGGATTTCGCAAGGGAAATCGCCAAAAATTTAGAGATTTTCGGCTTAGCTTACGAGTTTCGGGTTGCTTCAGCCCATAAAACACCGGAAAAAGTTCTCAAAATTCTTAAAGAGTATGAAAGTGAAGCGGTTGTTTACATCACAGTGGCTGGAAGATCTAACGCTTTAAGCGCTTTTGTAGACGCTAACACCACTAAACCGGTTATTGCCTGTCCACCTTACTCGGAAAAGTTCGCCGGGGCAGACATTTATTCTTCGCTAAGGGTTCCAAGCGGCGTAGGCTCCGTTGTGATTATTGAGCCGGAGGGTGCCGCTATCGCTGCAGCTAAGATCCTCGCTTTGGCGGATAAGAGGCTTGAGGAGCGTGTGAAAGTTTACCAAAACGCAAAAAAGGAAGAGATTGAAAAAGCGGATGAGTCTGTTAAGAAAGGTAAAGCTAAAACTTAAGGTGCATAATGCGTGGGAAGCGTTAAAGACCTTGAAATAGTTGAAAAACCGACGAAAACCCGCATGGGTATTGGCAGATTCCACTTTTCAAACCGCTACTCGGTTTTCGACTGGGGTGAGATGCCCGATCATATAGACGGAAAGGGTGCAGCCTTATGCCTTATGGGGGCTTACTGCTTTGAAAGAGTTGAGGAGAAAGGTATTAGAACCCATTACCGCGGGCTTGTGGATAAGATAGGCAAGCTTATACATTTCGACGAGCTTGAGGAACCAACAAACATTATGGAATTTCATCTTGTGAATGTTTATAAGCCGAAAATCTATGTGGAAAATGGCAAATTAAAATATGACTACAGTGTTTACACACCTAAGCTGAAAAATTTTCTAATTCCATTAGAGATTATTTATCGAAACGGCTTGCCTGAAGGTTCATCGGTTTTTAAAAGGCTTGAGCAGGGGTTGATAACCCTTAAAGATCTAGGTTTAGACCATCACCCCAAGCCCGGTGAAAGGCTTGCCAGCCCCATTTTTGACGTCAGTACAAAGCTAGAGAGAGGAGACCGCTACTTAACATGGCGAGAAGCCCAGCAGTTGGTATGCTTAACGGACAATGAGGTAGAGGAAATAAAGGGCGTGCTCCTAAAAGTTGATGAAACAATTACAGAGTTGGCTGCCAAGGCTGGTTTGGTGAACGAGGATGGCAAAATAGAGTTAGCCTTCGACGACAAAAGGAGGCTGATGGTGGCGGACGTCGTTGGCACACTGGACGAGTGCAGATTCACCTACCAAGGCTTACACGTAAGCAAGGAGGTAGCCCGAATGTACTATAGGCAAACGGAATGGGCTAAACAAGTGGAACAAGCAAAACAAAAAGCCAGAGAACAGGGCTTAGAAAACTGGAAATCACTTGTTAAAATGCAACCTCCAAAACTGGATCCGATGCTGAAAAACTTGATAAGCGAAATGTATATGGCGACGGCGAACGCAATCACCAACCGCAAGCTTTTTGATGTACCAAGCCTCGCTGAAACAATGAAAAAGTACAGGGAATATGCGGGCGAAAAGTTATGATAAACAAAAGAATAATCGATAAAATAGTAAGCGAGTATGACGACCGCCACATTAGGATAGGTGTTTTAGGCTCTCATTCAGCTTTAGAAATAGCCCACGGTGCCAAACAAGAGGGATTTGAAACGATTGTTGTCTGCCAGAAGGGGCGGGAGAAAACCTACACTAAATATTACCGAAACCTTTTTGACCATGTGCTTTTGCTGGACAAGTTCGCAGACATAGCGCGCGAAGAGAACCTTGAAAAGCTACGCGCTCTAAACACGATTTTCGTGCCAAACCGCTCTTTTTCGGTCTACGTTGGCTACGAAAACATTGAAAAACGTTTCACCGTGCCCATGATGGGAAATCGTTTTATGCTCAAAACTGAAGAACGCAATGTCCCTAAAAACCAGTATTACCTCCTAGAAAAAGCGGGAATCCCAACTCCAAAAGTTTTCAAGTCGCCGAGTGAGATAGATCGCCTAGTCATAGTTAAGGTTCCAGAAAAGGAACGCGCCATTGAAAGAGCCTTCTTCTACGCCTCTTCGCCAGAAGAATTTAAACGAAAATCAGAAGAGCGTATAGCAAAGGGCATTATAAGCCGGGAAGCCCTTGAAAAAGCCGTCATTGAGGAATATGTTATAGGCGCCAAATTCAATGCAAACTTTTTCTGGTCGCCGTTAACCGATGAGCTCGACTTATTAGGTTTTGACAGACGAATTCAAACAGACCTGGATGGTGTGTTAGACCTTCCAGCTCAAGAACAATTAGAGATTGGAATAGCCACTCAAAACATTGAGATTGGACATATGGGAGTAACCATGCGGGAAAGCCAGCTGGAAAAAGTGTTTGAAGCCGGAGAACGCTTCGTCGAAATATGCAAGAAAGAGTACCCGCCGGGAATAATAGGACTTTTCGCACTGCAAGGGGCGGTGACTAAGAACCTTGAATTCTATGTGTTTGACGTGAGCCCCCGCGTACCCGGATGCCCATGTGTAGAGCCAACATCACCATATATGAAGTACAAGTATGGCGTTGAGGTTGGACCGGGCAGAAGAGTTGCCATGGAAATAAAACGCGCCATTAAAGAGGGCAGACTAGAGGATATTGTAACATGATAACACGTGAAGAAATAAGCCAGCTAATAGCCAAATACGACTTGAAAAAGTTGGCGGTAGGCACTATAGGCTCTCATTCGGCGCTTAACATTTTCAAGGGCGCCAAAGAAGAGGGCTTCAAGACCGTCTGCATATGCAAAGAAAGTGACACAATCGTCTACAAAAAATTCCCCCTAGCAGACGAGCTCATAATAGTAAACAGTTTCACAGAGTTGTTAGACGAGAAAGTGCAGGAAAAACTTAGAAGACTTAATACGGTGATCGTGCCCCATGGCTCTTTTACCGCTTACCTAAGCACCGAGGAGCTTATGAACCGTTTTTATGTACCAATGCTTGGAAACCGACAGCTTCTCGAGTGGGAGGCAGACCGTGAAAAACAGGCAGAATGGCTTAGAAGAGCAGGACTTAAGCTTCCAAAAACTTTTAGAAAATCAGAAGAAATAAGCAGCTTGGCGATAGCCAAGCTTCCAGGAGCGAAAGGAGGGAAAGGCTATTTTCTAGTGAATTCTCCCGAAAACTTCCAAAAAAGGGTTAAGGAAATGATTCGCCGCGGCTTGCTCAGGAAAGAGGATATGGACCACATACACCTGCAAGAATACGTTTTAGGAGTGAACGTCTACCCTCACTACTTTTCATCCATAATCCGTGACGATGTGGAGTTTCTAGGCGTGGACAAACGCTACGAGTCAACTGTGGATGCAATTGGACGTGTACCCGCAGCCGAACAATTGGAAATAGGTTTAAGCCCCACTTACACTATTGTGGGAAATATTCCCATCACGCTCCGCGAGTCGTTGTTGCCTGAACTTTTAAGAATGGGCGATAATGTGCAGAAAACAGCCAAGGAGTTGGCTCCACCTGGCATAATTGGACCTTTCTGCTTAGAAACCGTCGTCACTGACAACTTGGAGATTTACACTTTTGAGATTTCAGCGCGTATAGTCGCTGGTACAAACGTGGGCATTGGCACTTCGCCATACGCTTACCTCAAATACGGCGAGAAAATGTATACTGGCAGGAGAATCGCCCTAGAAATAAAGGAAGCATTGAAAAGGGGGAGAATACAAGATATTGTCGCGTAAAGCTTGATGGAACTATTTTCTATACGATTTTTCTATACAAGGTTATAAACGGAGAACCCATTTTCTTGGACAGGAGGAAGGAGAGATCAATTTGGCTGAATCTTACGGCTGGCTCTTCGTTGATTTTATTCCACTATTATATGAAAAAAGAAGAATTGCCAGACAGCTCCAAGTAGAGACATGGCTGGATTTAACTCAACTTCTGAACGAGTTGAAATTAGAATTAACTGACGGCGGAGCAAGCAAACAGAATATTGGTGCTAACGTAGATTATGTGGTTTAGAGGCCGCAGACTTTCAAGACTTCCTCGAAGGCTTGGCGACTCCTCTGAACCTTGTACTGTCTTAAAGTCTCTATTATGGTTTTTTTATCTTTTCTCCCAAGTTTCTGGTTTATTTTTTCAGCCACTACACCGCTTATAAAGAGAAATTGTGTAATAGAGGTAACGTTGGCTGGCTTACGGTTTAGACTTGCCGTTTCGAAGTCCACTATGACCGGCGTGTATTGGGCGTCCACGATTATGTGTTTTGGGGCGTGGCTTAACTCGCCATGGTCTAAACCGGCTTTGTCAAGGCGCCAACATTGTTCCAAGATTTCCCTCAAAACCTTCCTTAATCGTATCTTGCTTCGACATTTCTCCAACCAGTTGGGCAGCAAGTCACCCTCAACGAATTGCATTACAAGATAATTTTTGCTGACATCCAAAAGCTTTGGTCCAACATCAACGGAATTAGCCGCTCTAAGCATTTCGGCTTCATGCTGCATCATTATACGGTCAGCGTCCACTCGCCTGACTTTTAGGGCGAGAGGCTCATCATTCGCCTTGTAGGCTTTTATCACGAGGCCCACGCATCCTTTGCCCAAAACGTGTAGGTTTAAAACTTGTTTTTCGCCATTGAATTCTAGGGTGATGATGCCGAGTTTTTTAAGTTCTTTTATGCGTTTTTGCAGTTCAATCTTGCTCGGCTTTGGATAACAAATTATGGTGGCATATGGCTCTTCTATAAGCTTTTCAAGAGGCACCCGTGAGTTTTCAGCCTTCATTTTCATTCTGATATAGGCATATAGCAATTCACTTTAAAAGCTGATGAGGATGGAAAGAAAAGGCATGCGCAATTTTTGGTTTTTATTCTTCTTCGCAGAACTCTTCCGGCTTCGGTGGTGTAGGCGGTAAGCCTTTACGTTCACGAATCTGTCTTATCACATCTGCCTGCATGGATTCCGGCACTGGAGCCCATCGGCTAAATTGGGTTGCCCAGAAGGCGCGGCCTTGCGTTGAGGAGCGAAGCTCGTCAGCTATTCCGAATGATTCAGCTACTGGAAGTTCAGCCTTAACTATGACCATGTCTTCCTCGTTTACCATATCGAGGATTCTGCCCCTTCGCTTTTGTAACAGCGATATTACTGGGCTGACAAAGTCGTTCGGCACTTTGCATTCAAAGCTTAGGATGGGTTCTAAAAGCTTCGGCTCACTTAAAAGGAAAGCGCCCCAGATAGGACGCCAAGTCATCGGCAAGATTTGGGCTGGGCCGCGGTGCACCGGATCCTCATGAATGAGAACGTCTTCAAGGTTTACTTTAAGCCCGTACATGGGTTCTTTGGCTAAAACTCCTGTGGTGACAGCGTCGCGGAACCCTGACTTAATGTGGTCTAAAACTTCTTCAACATATTGTCTTCCCTTAATTCTATTGACTAGGATGTTTGTGCCCTCTATAGCAACCACGTTGCGGGCGTCTTCAGCAGGCCAACCATACTCTTTCATTAGGATTTTCTGGCGTTCGTCGCGGGTTTGCATCTCATTAATCTTTCCGGTTTTAATGGCTTCTATGACTTCTTCTGGAAGCTTTTCAACGGTTACCCAAAGCCTGTTATGCTTGTTTGGACTTTTACCCATAACAGGCGGGCCTTTATAGTCGCGGGTTATGGTTTCACGGTAAATAACTATAGGCTTGCTCATTTTGACCTTCAAACCAGCTTCCTGCATTCGGTAAGCTGTAACTTCTAGGTGTAGTTCGCCCATTCCGCTCAGCAAATACTGACCGCTTTCCTTGTCTATTTTAAAGTGGAGGTTTGGATCTTCAAGCGTAATCTTATGAATAACTTTGTCAAAGAGTGGAAGGTCCTTAACGTTTTCCGGCTCGACAGCCACCGTGACAACGGGATCTGAAACATATTTCAGCGCTTCGAAAGGTGCGGTTTCAACACCTTCCTCGGCTAGGGTTTCACCAACGTGTATGGAGGGTAAGCCTGACAAAGCGGCAATGTTGCCCGCTGGAATCCGCTCGACGATAACTCTGTCGGTAGCCATGCTCATGTAAACCTGCTGTATTGTGCCTTTCTGTCGGCTTGTTATAAGGCGGACAACTTTCCCCTTTTCTACAGTGCCGCTGAAAACCCTTCCAATGGCGACAACACCGCTGTGGGGGTCAACTTCAATAAACGTTACACACATTAGGAGAGGCCCGTTTGGATCAACCTTGGCCATGGCCTTTCCAACGGGGCTGTTAACATCGCCTGGCCAGATTTGGCTTTGCCTATAAGGTTGGGCATCCTTCGGGCTTGGGAGATGCTCACAGAACATGTCTAAAATTGGTTCATAGACGGGTATGCGTTTACTAAGAGCGTCAACCTTACGGCCAACATCCTCTGGCTCACCAGAGTAGGCCTCAATAATCTCCTTGAAAGTTACACCTTTAGCTCTCATGTGTGGCAGATTTAAGCCCCATTTGTGAAGTGCCGAGCCGAAGGCAACCCGGCCGTCCTCAACTTTAACTTGCCAATCTTTCTTGTGTTCTGGAGGTGCATATTTCTCGATGATGGTGTTTATTCGCGTAATTATCCTTGCAAATCTCTTCTGTATTTCTTCTGGGGAAAGCTTCAACTCTCGAATCAAGCGGTCAACTTTGTTGATGAATAGAATGGGCTTAACCCTCTCGCGGAGGGCTTGCATCAAAACCGTTTCGGTCTGAGTCATGGGACCTTCTACGGCGTCAACAACCACGAGGGCACCGTCAACAGCTCTTAGGCTTCTGGTGACGTTTCCGCTGAAGTCTATGTGTCCCGGCGTGTCAATGAGGTTTATGAGATAGTCGACGCCCTTGTAGGTGTGGACTAGGCTTATGTTGGAGGCGAAAACGGTCATCTGCCTTTTCTGTTCAAGCTCCCAAGAGTCAAGGAAAAGCTTTTGGCCGGCAACTTGCTCGCTTATGATGCCGGCTGCCGCCAGAAGGCTGTCTGAAAGAGTTGTCTTCCCATGATCTACGTGGGCAATGATGCTTGTGTTTCTTATTCGCTCGGTTTGTGTCATTAGTTTAACTATGTCTTCTATCTGCCTATAACGTCCCATGGCTAATTATACCCCACACTAACCAAAAGCTTGAAAACTGAAAGTGGTCTGCATGATTTCCAGCAAACATTTTATGCCACTCGTTAAATTAGGCTACATGCAAAAGCGAACTGAACAATATTAACTTTTTGCATGAAAACACAAGACTTTTAAGACTACATGAAACCTTGTCTCTTAACCCTTGTGGACTGCCAAAAGCTAGCGCTGGGGATTTTGTCTTGCCGAGATTTAAACAAACCAGTGAAGTACTCAAACTGATGCATAAGAAAGAGGACATACGTAACATTGGTATAATAGCCCATATAGACCATGGCAAAACAACCATGACGGACTCGCTTTTGGCGAAGGCTGGTTTACTTTCGCCTAAAATAGCCGGTGAGGCACGGGCCTTAGATTATTTGGAAGAGGAGCAGAAACGCGGGATCACCATTAAAACTGCAAACATTTCACTTTTACATGAAATCGCTGGACATCCATACCTCATAAATCTTGTTGACACGCCGGGACACGTGGACTTCACGGGTAAAGTAACCAGGGCCCTAAGGGCCATTGACGGCGTTGTGGTTGTTGTTGATGCCGTAGAAGAGGTTATGGCTCAAACAGAAACCGTAACACGGCAAGCCCTAGAAGAAAGAACCCGCCCGGTACTTTTCATAAACAAAGTTGACCGTTTAGTTAATGAGTTGAAGCTTACACCCGGCGAAATCCAAGACAAGTTTTTGCGAATAATCCGCGACTTTAACAGTTTAATAGAAATTTACGCCGAACCAGAGTTTAAGGACAAATGGAAAGTAGACCCTCAAAAAGAGACTGTGGCTTTCGGCTCAGCGCTTCACAAATGGGGCTTCACAGTAAAGATCGCCCAAGAAAAGGGTGTAAAGTTCAGCGATATAATAGACGCCTACAATAAGGGTGAACGGCAAAAACTTGCAAAGCTTATACCGTTACATAATGCCATCTTAGACATGATTGTGAAAAACATTCCAAACCCCATTGAAGCCCAGAAGTATAGACTGCCAAAAATATGGAAGGGTAATGTAAACTCTGAGATTGGGCAAGCTATGCTTAACTGTGATGACAATGGACCAACGGTTATGTGCATCACGATGGTTCAGACGGATCCCAATGCGGGGCTTGTGGCAACTGGAAGACTTTTCTGCGGCACCATTAGGCAGGATGACCATGTCTATCTTGTAGATGCTCGAAGGGATTACAAAATCCAGCAAGTTTCCATATACATGGGGGCCTTCCGAGAAGTTGTGGACAAAGTGACAGCCGGCAACATCGCAGCCCTTTTGGGATTAGATTTAGCTAGGGCTGGCGAAACTCTTGTGGATATAACCCACAAAGACGTTATGGTGCCATTTGAACGTATCAGATACGTTTCGGAGCCGGTCATAACCATAGCTGTCGAACCAAAAAATCCGAAAGACCTGCCACGCCTTATAGACGCCATGAACAGGCTTTCCATAGAAGACCCCAATCTTGCTACGTCCGTGAACATGGAAACTGGTGAATATTTGCTGAGCGGAATGGGCGAACTACACCTAGAAATTGCCGTGAAGTTTCTGCGAGACTACGGCGGAGGCTTAGAGATCATAACATCAAAACCCATAGTTATTTACCGTGAGGGCATTTTAGAAAAGGGTGCTGTAGTCATGGCTGAAAGCCCAAATAAACACAACAAGTTCTGGGTTCAAGTTGAACCATTAGAGGAAAAGGCCATAACTCTCATGGAGAAGAACGAAATCACTGAAGGAATTGACGGAAAACAGATTGAAAACACACTTTTTAAAGAGGCTAACTGGCCAATTGAAGAAGCTGAGAATGTTTGGGCAATAGACAAACACCGCAACATATTATTAAACATGGCTAAGGACATGCAACACCTACACGAAATAAGGGAAATGATCATAGACGGCTTCAAGTGGGCGTGTAAGGCTGGGCCGTTATGTGAAGAACCCATGCGCGGAGTGAAAGTTAAGCTCATAGACGCAGAGCTTCATGAGGATCCGGTGCACCGCGGCCCAGCCCAAATCTTGCCGGCCATACGTAAGGCAATGTTAGGCTCGTTTTTAACGGCTAGACCAGTACTTCTGGAGCCGGTGTACCGCATTACGGTTTCGGTTCCAGCCCAATGGGTTGGCAAATGCATAGAAATCATAACCAGAAAAAGAGGCAAAGTTTTAGCTTCCGAGCAAAGGGGTGTCTTAACATTGATTAACGGGATTATACCAGTTGCGGAAACCTTTGGTTTATCGGCTGAAATGCGTTCAGCCACGTCTGGACATGCTTTTTGGCAATGCTCTTTCAACAATTGGGAAAGAGTTCCAGAAAACATAGCCGCAGAGGTTATTAGGCAAATCCGCGAACGCAAAGGCTTACCGCCGGAAAAACCAAGTCCGGACATTTTTATGAACGAAGAGTGAGGCTTCCATGGGAAAAATAAACTTGGCACCTGATCAGCCATTTGATTTAGATTTAACTCTCCGCTGTGGACAAGCCTTCCGGTGGGAAAAAAACGGTGAATGGTGGTATGGCATAGTCACTGACAAGCCTTTCAAGGTACGGCAGAACGGCAACATGCTAGAGTTTGAAAACATAAGCTCAGACTTTGTGGAGAAGTATTTTGGACTAAGAGACGACTTGCCCTTAATTCTCACGCAGATAGCGAAGGACAGACATGTAGAAGAGGTGGTTAAGGCCCTCAAAGGATTGAGAATTTTACGTCAGGACCCGTGGGAATGCCTCATATCCTATATTTGCGCTACGTACAAGAGCATACCCGCCATAAAACAGATGCTTTTTAATCTCTCTAAAAAGTTTGGAGAAAAAAGGGTTTTTGAAAATCGCGTTTTCTACAGTTTCCCAACGCCCCAAAGACTTGCAAAGACAAGCCTCCGAGAACTTGCCTGTTGTGGTTTAGGCTATAGAGGTAAATATGTGGCGGAGACAGCCAAGCGCATCGCAGATGGTGAGTTACACATCGAAATGTTGAGGGCGGAATCCTTTGAAAACGCTAGAAAAGCATTGCTCACCCTGCCAGGCGTCGGCCCAAAAGTAGCTGACTGTGTTTTGCTTTTCTCCCTTGAAAAACTTGAAGCCTTCCCAGTGGACGTATGGATTAAACGCGTAATCATAAAGTATTACACAAACCATTTCAAAAATGATTTTTTAAGGAGAATTTCGTTTAAAAAGTCGCTAACAAATGCGGAATATGAAAAAATCAGCTTTTTCGGGAGAAAGTATTTTGGAAGCTATGCTGGCTATGCCCAAGAATATCTATTCCACTTTGAAAGGATTAGAGCAGGAAAAGCTACAGCCTAAACCTAGATAAGGTTTCTCTCTTTAAGTTTTTGCGCCGCCCAATTGCCATGGGTAGTCGCCATAGAAATGGCTTCTGAAACAAGCCTCTGCGCCACGATGGGATTATGTTGCCTCACATATCCAATAGCCTTCTGAAGATTTGTGGCAATTTCCCTGAACCCTTCAACTTTTGAAGCGTTAGCCGCAATGTTTACCTCCAGAATTAGGGCGTTAAAATAGGCTATGAGCATTTTCGCTGCGCCGGCTAATTCAGCTTCCTCTTTGACTTCACCTAGAAGCTCCAGTAGACTTGAAGCCACAATAAGGCTTGTTTTGAATTTTTCTGCATAATTGAACACTGTTAAGGCCTTTTTAACATCATCTTCCGCCAAGAAAATCAGCTCTCAGAGATTGAGGAAGGATTCTCTAAAGAGGCCCTAGCGCGCCACTTCGCCAGTCTTTTCTGCACTTCTTCTTCAAGCTTTTCTTTTGAAATTAAACGCCCAGCAACGATGACCTCATCGTTTAAGGCTATGCTTGGAGCACTCATAATTTGGTGAGCTAATCCTTCTTCTAGACCCTCCTTGGTGTTCATATCCACCTCTCGGTAAGCTAAGCCGAGTTTTCGGGCAACCTCAAACACAATCTGCTTAGCAGCATGACAGCTTGAGCACGTCGGTAAAGTGAAAACTTTTAATTCGGGAACATTAACGCTGAAGCCTTCCATACTCTAATTTTCACCGGATGCATCCTTAAAATTGTTTTGATTAACCATTCAAATATTATAGAAGGCAATCATTTTTGCAATGTAAGATCGCACTTCAGCTTTAAGATTTGCGGAGGTCGTTTTAAAAGCTCTTGTAACATGTCCCCATGAACGAGCCTGTAGACATCTCGCCACAAGTTTAGCTTCAACATCCACTTCTAAATTCAATCTGGCCTCGCCGGAACTCATAAAGTGAACCTTTAAAAGATGCTTTACGGCGTCGCATGCGCCCTCATAGGCAAGGTTTCCCTCAGAGTATTGAAGAAGCCTGCCCAGCTGGGATTTGGAAAGCTGAAAAGGTTCACGGCTTGCCCAATTTTGCCCCTTAAGTAGTCTCGCTGCCACTTGGGGGTCAAGGTTAAAGTACGTGTCTGGTAAAGCGTCTAAAAGTCTGAGCTTAAATTCTCTGTGGATTTCCTTCACTATGTTTTGTACGTTAATGTTCAGTGGTTTAACAACTATTATGCTAAACTCTCCAGAAGCCACATTACGCATGGGGCTTATGTGAACAGGTACAAAACCGTTTTTAAGCCAAAAATCTATAAGCTCTGCGTTCGCTCCAAAACTGGCGCCAACCCAGTCAAAACCTTCCCGCTCAGCCTCTTCGCAAAGCCTTTTTAGGGCCAAGCTTCCTAAACCCCTACGCATAAGTTCCGGGTGAACTGCTACCCTGACAACCCTTAAACCCCTAAGCTTGGAAAAAGCCACGTGCTGCGGATTGTACTTCACAATACATGAAGGTATAAGGTGGCCTGATGGAGGCTTACCCTTCAAAACTTGTTCCAGAAGCTCGTCGCTCATCCGTCCCTCCTCGTTAACATGCAGAGCTGCCAAAACTTTGCCGGAACCGGATAAAAGAGCCCTAGCTGAGTGATGCGGTGCATCACCAAGTATAAGCAGGTCGTCAGGCCTGTTTCTATAATGAGCTAAGGCATATATGCCTATAAACTGGCGGAGCCTCTCCTCATCCTTTTCGAACCAAAAGTCTAGATTTGGCTTTTCATATTTGCATTCTTCAAGGTTGATTTGTTCGCCTTCAAGTTCAGCTGGCTCAGCGTTCAATAGCAAAGCGTCGTAAAGCCACTTTTCAACGGGATCTTCGGGCGCATATCTTATAGGCTCCCTAAGTTCGATCATGTAAGGTTTAACATCTTCAAGCTTCTCAATAGATTTCAAAAACCTTATGGAGAAACCTCTTCCGGCACCCTCATAGCCGTGCACTGTGGAAGCGAAAACTGTTTTCGGAAATTTTTCAGCGACTCTAAACAACAGGGAAACGTGGATTCCGCCAGCCTCATCTACAAGAACGGCGTCGGCGACTTCGCCAATAGTTCTATAAGGTGGTACAAACTCTAAGATGCTCTTCTTGCATGTAAGCTTGTAAATCAAGTCGTTTGCGCGTTCGCATTTAGTTCTCTCGCCCATAGACAAGAGAGCCCGCTCAGCCATTTCAAAAACTGTTTGAACTTCTTCACATGCCGGAGCGGTGACAATCACCCTCTTAAAGCCTAAAGAAAGAAGTGATGCTGCTCCAAGTCCTAGAAGGGCTGATTTCCCCCTTCCACGGTTAGAAATTAAAATGATTAAGCCTTTCTTTTTAATGTCGAGAAACTCGAAGGCTTCTAGGGCTTCCATTTGCTCTCGGGTTAGGGTAAACTTGAAAATCGTTTGGGGGATCCTGCTTCTCTTGGGCGGCATAGGTTTTTCTCTAACAGTTTTTGGCGGGTTTAGGAGTTCTCCCTTAACAATTTTCCAGTTTTCAAGGATCCATGTACATGGGTGTTCAAGAATCTTCCTCACAAAAAACTTTTCAAATCTGTTCCTTAAGTCGTCTTCAGTGTAAGGTGGGGAAGCAAGCTTTTTGTGGATGCTTGTGCTCCAAGGCTTCTCCGCCCTCAAGTCAAGGTTATATAGTATTACTAATCCTCCGCCTCTAACGGTTTCTACAAGTCTTCCGATGTCGTTGGGCCTTGCGCCTTCAGACATATCGAGAATTAATAGGTCATTGGTAGTTCCCATAATTTTGTGAGTACCTTCATATGTACAGTGTTTAAGATGGGTTGCCGGGCACCCCATCTCTCTAAGTTTTTCAATTAATCCATTGTAGATTGCCATCCCGTCGTTTCCGCCGTGACTTACAAAAACAACTCTTTCACTATTTTCGCCTCTGAGTGTTTGATGCTTCAAAACCACATAAGCCATAACATTTAGAGCCTCTTCTCCACAAACAACAAGGAGCCTTCTATGAGAGGCTTTAAAGGCCTCCCTCATCATTTCTATTATTGAACGCTCAACGGTCAGCCTGTCTTCAGCGCTCACTTAACCACCAATTCTTGGGAGCAACAAATAGGAAATTCAGCAAACAATCTATGAAAAGACAATTAAAAGGGTTATCCGCATCTAATATAAATTTCAACCGTAAAACTTTCATAAAAGCGCAACAAAATCTATCAACCGTGGGCCCGTAGCTCAGCTAGGTTAGAGCGACAGGCTCATAACCATTTTTTGGGCTTCTTTCACGTAAATTGGAGTGATTTTAAACGTTTTCTGCTGGATAACCATAAATCGTGGAGGTTTGCTAAGGCGAAGTTTCGAATGGCCAAGAAGTATGCTGCCTGTTTGTTTACGGGTGACTTGACGCCTTTATGTTTGTTGCCTGAAGGCATGCGTAACACGGCTATGTGTGCGCTTTCAAGCCTTGCCAAGTTTTTGGGGGTTCATGGAGAGTTTAAAGTGTTGGTTAAAAATTTTGGGTTGAAGTGGAAGGATGTTAAGCCTGAGGAGCTTCTTTTAGCTAGGATTTCCAAGGCTGTTGATGGCCAGAATGTTTTAGCTTGGGTTAGACGTGTTAAGAGCCGTGTTTCAAAGCTTAGGATTTTTATGGATTTTGTGGTTTTAACGGGGTTGAGGCTTGAGGAGGCTGTGAACAGTTATAATTTAATCGTTGAGCTTGCAGGCAAAGGCTGCTTGCATCAATATTATAATGTGGAGAATGGAACGCTTGAGCATTTCCGTTTCCGCGACTTGTTTATGAGGAGAACTAAAAAGGTTTTTGTAAGCATCGTGCCCAAAAGCCTTGTTGAGGCTGTTGCTTCTCAGAAAGAGAAGCTTACGGTTTACAAGGTTTGGAACAGTCTTAAAAGGCGAGGTTTAAAATGTAGGTTTCCAGATGTTAGAGAGTTTTATGCAAACTTTATGACTAGGTGGCTTAGCCAAAGCGAAATAGACTTTCTGCAGGGCCGTATAAGCGGAAGTGTTTTTATGCGGAACTATTTCAACCCAGCTTTGATAGCCGACTTAAAGGATAGGGTGTTCAAAGGCTTGGCGGAAATACCGAAAAACATAAACTTGTGAATTATATGCCTCGTAAAATTCTAGGAGGCTTTCCAAGCTGCTTTTATTTCACTTGCAGTGGGCTAAGCATTTCAATTCATTTTTACGCGGAAAAGGATGATGTCTTCTGGCGGTGTTTCCCCTTTTTCGAAAATTTTCCGGTAGTAAGCCAAAGCCTCGTTTATTTTTGTTTCCGCTTCTGAGGTTAAGTTTTGATTGGTGATTTTTGGCAAAATTTTTGTAATGTTTTCAATGCAGCCTACAATGTTTGAATAGTTTTCCGCTTCGCCATGTTTCATGTCATAGGTTAAATATGCATCCAGCTCAGTTAACACTTTCCGAACTTGTATCTCGTAAGTCTTTTTTTCCGAAACGTTTGCTCCTTCCAAATTCCTTAAAACATCAGCTACGCTCTGATAATCTAAACATGTTTTAATGAAGGCTTCTAACGCTTCGTTAGGCCTTAAATGGTTTTGGCTGCACAGCTCTTTGAATTGACTCCAAATTTTTGCGTCTATTCTTACGCCTATTTGCCTTTTCACCTAGCCCCCCTCACCATTTTAATGGTAACATTTTCCGGTAACATTGAACGGTAACAGTGTCTATTTGCCAACTCATGGCAGCCGCCTCCGCAGAGCATCCGCTATACCCTTATCAACATGTTCACGTAGAGTTTCCAAGTCAACAGTGCTTGAAACTGTTCCAATGTTGATGGTTGGATAAACAGTGATGTATTGTGCGCCGAAATTGAAGCCTTTCCGCAATGGTATAACGGCTTCCGGGCCTTTTTCGCCAACCAACGCTAAAGTTGGCTTGGTGACTATGCCGCCTTCAGCCATAGCCTTCGCCTGCTGGATGAGTCCAAAGATTCCGGCAACTGCAAAGCCTACAGCCGCCATAATAATTGGAATTGCAACTCCAAGAGTCATGGCGCCCTGAAGCGCCATCCAAGCCACCGCCAAAGCTGTAACCGCGCCTATGGCAACCATACAGGCTGCAGCTATGCCGCGAATATCCTCGGGCAACGCTTGAAGTAACGCGTAGCCAGCGGTGAATGTTGCCATAAACGCTCCAGCGGAAACCGCCGCCGCAGTTAACGGCCCCTTCAAAGCTGTGAAGCTGCTGCTTAACCCTTGTATTGCACTGCTTAAACTTGAAATGGTGGGCTTCAAGTTTTTCAGTAAGTCGGAAAGGCTTGAAATCATGGTGATGGCCTGTGGAACCGCCATTATAGCCGTTTGAAAAACCGTTTCATTATATTTTTCATGCGCCTCGCGGGCAGCTTCAACCGCCAGTCTATGTCGTTCTTCAGCCAAAGCTAAGTCGTCGGCTGCAGCCTTGGCCTGTGAACTGTCCACGCCATATTTGGCTACCGCCTCGTTGTAGCGTCTCTGCGCGTCTTCTAAAGCATTAAGCGTAGCCTTAACCTTCAAGTTAGCCCTGTCAAGCGTCAACTGCATGTCCTGAACTCTGTCAATACTCTGGTAAAGGCTCCACGCAGCTGTGGTTAAACCGCTGAAAGCCTTAGTTGCATCCTTAACAGTTAAAAGCGTCTCCTTCCAGTTGCGCCCCGTCTCCTCAACAACACTATTCACTTCACTTAAGGTTTGCTGGACTTCCGTGCCCACAGACTCAATTATTCGGCTAGCTTCATCAACAGCTGAAATATGAATCGAAATATTACTACTCAACATTTTTCACCTCCCTTAATTTTTGAACGTTGAACGGTAACAAAGACTAAAAAGGGGGAAAATGGGGGGTTACTCAAAGAGTCCCGCTGGTTTTAGCTAACGGCTTTGGTTTTGATTTCGCATATTGCTTTGTTGTCGACTATTGCTATGCCAAACGTGTAGGTGCCAGTCAAATTCAGAATTCTAGCCGCTGTGTCTCTTTCAGTTTCAAAGAGCATTTCACGTTTAGGCGCAAACACCACAGCGTTTTTATGGATTAGAAAGGCGCTGTAACTGTTTGTCGTGTGCGTAGGCAAGTAATCGCTTACTAGAATTTTTACGCCGAAAAGCGTTGTTATCAAGCCTTCCCTAATTGTTTCTGGTAAAGCGAAAACAATAGGCTGAGAGCCGGCAACGTCTACAAACAAATCCTTATACATTAATGAGTTAATCACTAGCACAAAGTCTTGGGGTTTAACGGTTTTGCCTTGACTGCCTATGGTGTGGATTGCCTCCGCTATCCAGTCCGCGTCAAAGTAGACGGCTGCAGTTGTCTTGTTCAGTTCTGGAACGCCTGTGTCCGCTATTATTGTGTCTAAGATTTTTTTGTCGATGGCTCTTAAAATTGCAGTCTGCCCTTGAGCTTCAATTTCAGCTATCAGCCTTTCGCTTATTTTTTCAACGTCTGCGTAGGGAATTTCAGTGGTGAAGCCGGCTTCGCGAAGCGTTGTTTGAATAACGCTATAAATTCCTGTAACAGCGGTTAAGCTTGAACCAGGCGTGTCAAGCACTTGAGCGTTGAAGGGCTTAACAACTGTTAGGTTGACTACGTCTCCAGGGTGGCCGCGAATCTCGTCTGAACGGTAAATATAGTCGATTATGTTGGCGGTTGGCTTGTCAACGCCAAGCATAGGTGCTTCCCACTGCTCTTTAAGGCTGCCTCTACGCAGGGCCTCAGCTATTCTTGCATGGCGGTTAACGTTGACTGGCGTTGGCAAAACTTCACCTTTGCCGCCTGTTTTAGCAATTTTCACAGTTTCCAATAAATCGCTTAGGTTGAGGTGAAGTTCAACAGGCTGTTCACTCATTTTAAACTCACCTTTTACGGTTTAAGCCGTATTCCATTGTAACGGAGTGGCCAGGCTCCGTCGGCCTCATCGAGCCGAATCTCATCCTCATAAACTGAGGACTGTGAAAGTCGGAGAGGATGTCTTTGAGGGCGGCTACATGGAAATCTGAAACCCTCAAAGCAACGTTTAATAAATTGAGAAGGCTTTCATAAGCGTCGGTTTCTGCATACTTATCGATTAGAAACCTCAAATCTGCCAAACGTTTTTGAAACTTCCTCTCTCTTTTAATCTGCCTCTTCAAAAGCGTTTTTAATTTAAACCGTAAATACGCTTCTGAATCTTCAATATTCAATTTTCTCCGCCTCCTTGGAGATTTTATGTTTATGTAAATCCTCGCAGGTTGTGGAAAACACCCACAGAATTAAGTCATGTAGAAAAGAGGCTAAACATGACTTGCAAAACGCGAGGCTGGGCGGCTGGTTTAATATGCTTTTAAGCTCACGGTAACAGTCCGGACAGAACCAGAAAGTTAGGAAAGCTGCACCGTTACGGTGAACAATGATTTTTTGATGTTCATCCACCCTCCGTAAACATTTCATACAAACATACGCTTTTTCAGGAACCATTATTCTCCCTCCCGTTTTAAATGGTAGCTGATGTGGAGGCCTTTTCTCGCCTGTTTCAGTTTGTACTTTTCAAGGACAACTGGAAGTGGAACGCCATGGTAAACGGCGGTTATCGCCTTGTAAAGCAGTTTCCGTCCCATGTAGCCCTCGCTTGGCGGATAACATGCGTCCTCGCTTTCAAAGAGGACATTGATGATTTGTAAGACATGTTCAATTCGCATGGGTTCACGGTGGGCCGTCACCAGCACAACCTTGTCGCCTTTAGCCTTCCGCCCCTGTACAACTTCAAGTTTAACCATTTAAGCCCACCTCCAAACACCCTCATAAGTGCTGAAAACCTCACCACGTTCAACCAGCAGCTTGAAGAGGGCTTCGATTTCCTTTGCTGGCAATCCTTTACGGTTAAACCAAACGTAAAACTCACAGTTGTTAAAGCATTCAGGGTAAGCAGCCCTAAACTGCTTCAAAAGCTCACCAACAGAGGGAGGTGTAACAAGTGTAACAACTGTAACAGGTTTTTCTATACTGCTTAAAAATTCTCCTTCTTCACTATTGTTTTCTTGCATTTTATACGAGTACGGAGAACTTGTTACACTTGTTACAGTTGTTACACCTACATCTTCCGCTTTTAATGACACCGTTAAGTCCGCCTTTAAACCCACACCAACCCAAACCCAAGTCACTTTCCCATTAACGCGCTTTTGCACTGCTGAAACTCTAGGCCTTTTTCTTACCTCTCGGCTGAAGGCCTCTTCACTGATTATTTGTAGTCCTTCCAAATCACAAACAAGTTTGAACGCTTCATACAGTTCCTTCTTAGCCACCCATAAGTTTGGTTTAAACTCACAGTATTTGTCTAGGAAGTATTGCGCGGGCTGGCTCCACCGCTTATACTGTTCAACAACATCTAACATTTCCATGCTTCTTGTGAACTGCCTGTTTGCAAGCAGCCTTTTCAACCCCTCTAAAGCCCAATTTATGATTCCACTCCGCTCTTCCGGACTGTCAAGCCACTGTTCCTCTATGTTTGGCACAATTTTATCGGGCGGTATTGTCACCGGAAACTCGATTACGATAACGCGGTTCCACCATGCTAGGCTTGTATCGTTTACGGGCGGCAGCCTGTTAGCCACAACAATAAGCTTGGCATAATTTGTAAACTGCACAAGCTTTTGTTTACCCTTGAACTCAGCGCTTATTAAATCCTCTCCCGTAAGCATTTTAATTATTTCCGTTGTTACAAAGGTGGTTTTAGGCTCTGAAACAATGTTCGCCAGTTTACCAATCAGGTTTGTTGTTTGGAAACGTTCTGGAAGCCTCTCCAAAGGCACGCTTGCACAGTTTTCCCTGCCTAAAAGCGAAATCAAAGTTCTCATTAACGTGCCTTTGCCGTTTCGGCCGTTGCCCACTAGAAAGAAGAGGTAATGCAGCGGATACGCCCTGTACAGGCAGTAGCCAAACATTTCTTGGATGCATCGGCGGGCTTCCTCGTCTGGCAAGATTTCTTCAAGCCATTTTAGAAACTTTTCAGCTTTAGCGTTTGGGTTGTAGTCCGCGTGGATGACGTTTCTGAAAAAGTATTCGGGGCTGTGAGGTTTCAACTGCATCGTGTTTAAGTCGAGCACCCCATTGTTGAAGCATATTAGGTTGGGCGGCGGCTCCTCAAGGTTATCCTTAAACGTTAAGCCTTGAACAAGCTCCCTCAACGTTGTCAAATGATAAGGTTTAAAGTCCTCACCCTCAGCCTCCACAAGCTTTTCATGAATGTAGCCTTCAGCGTCATCCGTCCACGCTTTACCATTCCAGCGGAACATTAAATACGTGCGCCTGTCCGTAGCTATCGGCGTAAACTTTAGAATTTTTACGGCGAAACGGTAAAGTTGGCCTTCACCTTCCTCATTTAAGCCGGCTAACTGCAACCCTAAAGCCTTCGCCAAATCCTTCAAACTGTACACTTTACCGTCATGATAGTCAACCGCATAGAGTTTCTGCTTATTTATTGCAAAGCTTGGATTCTTGTCCGGCGGATGAAATGGACAGTGGCAATAGTAATAGTTTGGCCCCTCACTTTTAACATTCAACGCTTGAAGTATCTGGTTTAGCCAGCCTTCAAGAAGCCCCCTATCCTCAATTGTTGGCTGCTGCCTTCTATCCGAAACACCTAAAACCTCGTAAAACAATCCTTCAACGTCTTCGATGATTGTGGGCGAGTTATCGTTTAACGCTTTGTACCCTTTGCTTGGCGCCATCAATATTATCTGCGGGCCGGCGATAAGCTCTAAGGCGTGGCTTTCATGGAACTCTTTAACAGGCCGCGGTTTTACACGACTATAATAAAGCAAGTGCACACCATTGTTAACCGTGGACTCCATACGCGTTATTGGAAACCTTTTAAGAAGCTCTTTTCCTTTTGCTTTAGCCTCTTCCGAAACATGCTTTACATCGTAATCAACGCATGCAATGTATAAGCCCTCATGGTTGGGGTAACCGGCGATTATCCCAAAAGCATCCGCATCATTCCAGTTGAGGTTTTCAAACTCCTCCAATGTTTGCCTCTGCATCTGCCACTTCTGCCAGGAATCAACCAGAGGACGCTTCCTAAACTCGCCACCCTCATAAACGTAGCGAAAAGGCACCACGTTGAATCCTTGAAGCCAAAAAGCTTTAGCAGCCTCTTTTAGAAGCATTAGACACCACCTTTATCAATTCAGGGTTGAAATTGCAGTAAACCCTTAAGTTATCATTGAAAGCTTGATGTAAAATTCTCCTGATTGGTTTTAACCGACGCGGACAAAGCTGGAAGTTACAATATCCGACGGTGCCATCAATAGCTAAACAGTTTAACAATCCATGATTGTCAGCGATTTGAAACGGGCAATTTTCAAGCGCTGGTTTACCTCGCGTATGATAACCTCCTTGGAAAGCAAAAGTTACCTCGTTTAACTTTCGGGAATTACTCGTATCTCATTGTTGACTTCAAGCAGCACATACTCTATCCGTTGCCCAGTTTTCTCTTCAAGGAACTCCAACCAATGTTTAGGCAGTATTACCGCGCGACTTGTTCCAAACTTCACCAGCTTTTTTCTTAATGGCATTTTCGCTTAGCCCCTGTCAGTTTAGGTTATTTAAACTCATTTAGTATTAAGCGCAAAAGTTTTATATAAGTTTTTCTTATTTAAACTTGGTTTAAGTGGTGTAAATCTATGTCTGAACCATGGTTTACAGGTGTATCGCCCAAAGAAAGAATGGAGATATCAGCCAGGAAAATCCTAAAGCTGCTTGAAGAAGAAGAAAAACCTTTCTCCACTTTGGCTAGAACGGCGGAAAAACAGGGCATAAGCAGAGCAACTCTAACCAAGCATTTGAAGAGACTGATGGCTTTAGGCCTAGTTAGTCGACGTGTAGATGCTTCAACTTATCCGCCTACAGTTTATTACCGGCGAATTAAAGGGGAAACTCCAATAATACTCATGCCTTTTGAGGTTTGGCGTGCATGGATAGGCGAATATCCGCCTAAGCCTGAAGAAGGCTTAGAGGAAACTTTGAAATGGGTTCAAGCCATTTTACACCTTATCATGGCAAAGGTTGTTTCAACCCTAACCCCTCCGCCATTCTTTTTGGGACAAAGCCTTTCAGAAAATGAAATTGAGGAATGGTGGCGCAGCCAGAAATTCGAAAACCAATTTAAACTATTATATGAACAGCTTGTTGAAACAGCCTTGGACATCTGCAAAGCCACCTTCACAAACAAACAAAAACTCTTAACAATCAACGAAACTTTGAAGCTGACATACTTCAGCCTGTTAGAAGAAGCCTTGAAACTTTACGGTTTAAACTTTGAAAAAGTCGCCGAGAAAATTAGAAAGGGTGAAACGCCAAAGGTTACAAGGCCCATAAAGGCTTATTTTTCCACGTTAAAGCCAAATACTTAGGGTTAAAAGGAAGATTTGACGGTTGAATTTATGCTTCATTTTTCATACCATGAGTTTAGAATTTCGAGGAGTTTTTGGGTTATGGGGCTGCTATGGTTTAACGTTATCCAGTAGCCGCGTTTTCCAAAACGTGAAACTAAAACGATTCCAGCGGCCTGCAGTTTTTCAATAAGGCTTCTCGCTCTACCATAGTCGATGCCTACAGCCCGTGCAATTTGGCCTAGTGAGCCGCTGCCAAGGCTTAAAAACCGTATAACCTTCACCATCCTCTGGTTTCGCAGGTAATAGCTTAAATCGTGTTTTGCGATTTCGTAAAAGCTTTGATGTTCCAGAAACTTTTTTAGGGCGTAACACGCAGCCTCTTCAACGCTTAAACGTTTGAATTTTGCGAAGCGTTCTATGCAGGCGTAAAGCTCAGGCGGCAGCTTGATAATGTAAACACCCTCAACCCTATTCAGCAAAACTTTTCAACCCTCATATTCCACAACGGATATCCTTCAACAACCTTCAAGGAAACGCTTAAACTCTGGAAAACGTTCAATGATGTTTTCCATGAATGGGCCGGAAGACGCGTTTAAATCCGCCTTAAACCCCTCAATAATTGTGTTCTCCAGATATTCCTCAACATTGACTCTTAAAGCCCTTAGAAAATCGAGAACCGCTTTAGGAACCCTCACTTGAACTGTTTCATATTCCTCATACTCAAACATCAACCCGTCACCTCGAGGAGGCTTAGCTGGACAGTTTCAGGCTCCTCTTCCACATAGCCTTCGTATATGTTTGGCAACCTGTAGCCTGTTGCGTTAGGCAAGTCAAACCTTATCCGGTAGCCCTCATGCTTAACCGTGAAGCCCCAGCCGTTGTTTAAGCAAACCTGCACGTTATAAGCCCGCCTGACTTTTTCCACAAACCTTTCATCATCCATTAACCATTCAACTGAAGGCTCAACGGCTGCGAAGGTTGTTCTGTCCAAGCGGATGTATCTGCGGCCCCTAACCGTTATCACATCAGTCATGTCTTTATCACCAAGACATAATAGCACAGACGAAATATTTAAATGTTTCGATTACAAAGACACAATAACGGAGACGTGTCAAAATGGCGCGCACCTACATCCTCACAAAACATGAACGCGAAATCCTCAAAAGGTTCGTGGAAACAGGTGAAAAATTAAACGGGCTGCGAAATCTAATCTACATTTTTAGGAAGGCGAAAACACAGCTTGAAGAGGATATACAACTTATTCAAACTGCCCTAGAAAAATACGGTTAAAGTCAAGAGTAGCCATTTTTGCGTGGTTTAGTCTAGCTAAGTTGTGTAAAAATGCCTAGTCGCGAACATGCCCCCTGCTTCAGTCGAGGGTATCTTCCGCATCGCCCCCATTTAGGAAGGCTTGGTTTTCTGCAGCCCCTCATCATGGCCATTGTTTAAACTTTTTCACGTTTCTTTAAACTTTTAGCTGTTTGTTTAAACATGGCTGAAATACGAAAACCTCACAGTCCTCCATTTTATGAACCCTTTAAACGTTGCACAATGAAGGTTTCTCTGAAAAGTTTAAAAATTCAGCCTGCATTTTAACCTTAATGATTGGGGCTGCACACTGAACAAAGCCTTTCAAAACTCGAGTGAAAACCGCCAAAAAACTCGAGTGAAAAGGCATAAACGAGAACTGCGGAAAACAGTGGGAATAACGCTTCCGCCAAAACTAATAGCTCAAGCCCGCCTCAAAGGCTTAAACATAAGCAGAATAGCTGAACAAGCTTTAAAAGCAGCCCTAGAACAGACAGAAAACCAGAAAAACCTTAAAAACGGAAAGGAAGGTATCGGAAACGTAGTTTCCGATAAAGAAACGTGGGCCCGTAGCTCAGCTAGGTTAGAGCGACAGGCTCATAACCTGTTGGTCGCCGGTTCAAATCCGGCCGGGCCCATAACTCCCGGTAAAATGAGACTTAGATTTTTACAATTTGAAAAACATGCAACATTGCGCTGGAGTTTGATGCTCAGCAAGCTTTAACTTATGATAGTAGTATTTCGTCTAGCACTCTTTCAAGCTCCTTGTCGACGGAAGCTTGATAAATGCCCTTCCACCATAGGTGGGCGGAGCCAAATATTTCCTCAAATTGCAACCCGTTTTCAAAAAGCTTACAATAGTATTTTGATTTTATTGATCTGGGTATTTCCAATTTAATGTTTCAATTTTTTGACTAGAGTGGCTGTTCTTTTTCCAAGTTCGCGGCAGTATTCAAGTTCTTCTTCGTCCGGGGTTTCCACAGCTGCCGCGCCGTAATGTTTGTCGTCAGCTCTTCCTTGAACAATCATGCCGTGAATTATCATGGCGTTTAATATGGATAGCAACGTTGTTTCGGCGCCTGTGACTGTTCCGCCCGAGCTTGTGAAGGCTGCGCCTACTTTGCCTTCAAGTTTGCCGTGAATTTTCACAGACTCATCTATCAAAGCTTTGAGCTTTGAGGACATTTGTCCATAATATGTGGGTGAACCCATTATTATACCGTCTGCTGCCAGCAAATCATCCAAACTCGTTTGTTCAACCCGTTTGACGACCACGTCAACACCCTTTACTTGTTTTGCTCCTTCAGCCACTGCGAAAGCCATCTTCTCCGTGTTCCCGGTTTTCGAATCGTAGACTATTAGAATCCTCGCCATAACAAAACACCGTTTGCCTCAGCAATTATTTTTTCCGCTTCTTTCTATTTCCTTTATTATTTCGTCTACGGTCATCAGTTTTGCGTTGTAAACGTACTCTAAATAGCGCAAGCCTTGCTCATGATCTTCTTGTGTGAATGATTCCACTCCATCCTTTGCAACTATTATTCTGTAGCCTCTGAAAAAGGCGTCGGCAGCTGTATGTCGTACACATATATGCGTGTGTAACCCGCCCAAAATCACGGTTTTCACGCCTTCACCATCATATAGGCTTCTCAAAAGCGGATCCAAACCGGTCTCGTAAAAGCCGCTGTAGACTCGTTTCTCTACAATAAAGTCTTTGTCGGTCGGCTTAAGCTCCGGAATAACCTCAGCGCCTTGCGTGCCTTTTATGGCATGTTTCCCCCACCGATTTACAACTTCAAAATCGTTAGGATAGTGGGCATCGTTACAGTAGATTACTGGAACACCGTTTTTGCGTGCAGCCTCCACCAGCCTCTTCAGATTCGGGATAATATACTTTGCCCTTTCACACTTTAAATCGCCGGTTACGAAATCATTCAACATATCGATTATTATAACAGCCATTCTTTCTGACATGATTAAAACTTTTTAAAGAGGGGGATTTATTGTTTTCCTCGCCTTGATGTTTTGCGGGTAGAGATTTTCAGCAATTAAACAATTATATAAATGATTAACAGCAATATTACTGTTAGTGGAATTATATGCTTGTTACAAATAAGGAATTGCTGTTAGCCGCTAGAAGGGAGGCTTACGCGGTAGGCGCCTTCAACATTCAAAACCTTGAGAGCCTACTTGCTGTTGTAGAGGCTGCTGTTGAAGAGCGGTCACCGGTTATTGTGGCTGTTACTCCAAGTGCAATAAAATATGGTGGGCTAAGATATTTAGCAATGCTTGTTAAAATTGCAGCTGAGAACGCGTCGGTGCCCATGTCGCTTCACTTGGACCACGGTGAAGACGTTGAAACCGTCTGTAAGTGTCTGGAGGCCGGTTTCACTTCGGTCATGATTGACGGTTCACATTTGCCCTTTGAGGATAACGTTGCCTTAACAAGACGTGTGGTTGAAATTGCCCACGCGCGGGGAGTTTCGGTTGAAGGTGAGCTTGGAAGACTTGCGGGTGTCGAGGAAAAGACCGTTGAAGAGCGGAAGGCTGTTCTAACAGATCCAAGTGAGGCGGAGGAGTTTGTTAAGCGTACAGGCGTGGATGCTTTGGCAGTTTCTATAGGAACCTCTCATGGCGCCTACAAGTTTAAGGGCGAACCCCAACTGGACTTTGAAAGGCTTAGGCTTATCCGTGAAAGAATTGATGTGCCGCTGGTGTTGCATGGGGCCTCCAGCGTTCCCCAATGGATAATAGAAAAAGCAGCAAGGTATGGGGCAGAGTTAGCTGGAGCTAAGGGCATTCCGGAGGATCACATTAGAAGGGCGATTGCGCTTGGCATAAATAAGATAAACATTGATACAGACTTGCGGTTGGCTTTTACTGCCACAGTCCGCGAGGTTTTGGCAAACTCGCCAAAAGAGTTCGACCCCAGAAAAATCCTTGGGCCGGCGAAGGAAGCCATGAAAGAGGTGGTTAAGGCTAAAATCCGTTTGTTTGGGAGTTCCGGAAGGGCGTAGGATGGTGGCGGGATGAGGGTTGGTGTTTTAAGCGGAGGGGGAGACGCTCCGGGCATAAACGCCGTTATAAGAGCCGTTGTAAGGCGTGGAATTCAAATTTATAACGATGAGATATTAGGTATAAAAGACGGGTGGCGCGGCCTTCTAGAGGGAAGCTTTACACCATTAGACTTGAACGCAGTTGCTGGGATTCTCTACCGTGGAGGCTCCATCCTTGGCACTTCAAGAACAAATCCTTTCAAGCGGGAGAAGGGTCCGGAGCAGATGATGGAAAACGCCCAGAAGGCTGGTTTGGACGCGGTTATCGCCATAGGCGGAGACGACACTTTAAGCGTTGCCCACAAGATGGCGGATTACGGACTCAAATGTGTAGGCGTTCCTAAAACAATCGACAATGACCTAGTCGGAACAGACTACACTTTTGGGTTTCACACGGCTGTTTCCATAGCCACGGAAGCCCTTGACCGACTGCATAGCACGGCTGAAGCCCACAACCGCGTCATAGTCCTAGAAGTCATGGGCCGCTATACGGGGCATATCGCCCTATACGCGGGGCTTGCTGGCGGAGCCGACGCCATACTAATTCCAGAAAAGCCCTTTGATATAGAAGAGGTCTGCGAGCACATCCGAAGCCGACAGCGGCGGGGCAGAAACTTCAGCCTCATCGTGGTGGCGGAAGGCGCTAAACCAAAAGGCGGCAAAGAAATCGTTTACAGCGAACGCATAGACGAGTTCGGCCACATAAGCCTAGGCGGAGTCGGCTACTATTTGGCTAAGGAGATAGAACAGCGCACAGGCATAGAAACCCGCGTGGTCGTGCTGGGCCACTTGCAGCGGGGCGGTTCGCCAACAGCCTTCGACCGCATACTAGCCACCCGCTTCGGCGTAGCAGCCATAGACTACGCCCACGAAGGAAAGTTTGGCTACATGCCAGCCCTCCAAGGAAAACGCATTGTGCCAGTGCCGCTTAAAGACGTGGTGGGCAAAAGAAAAACAGTAGACCTAGAACTCTACAACATAGCCACCACATTCTTCGGCTAAACAAGGTAGTTTTATAAATGATTACATGAAGCTGACATGAGTTTAGTAAGGCGTGCTTGTGCTTTAATTTTAAATATTCCTAGACGTTAAAGTCTTTTGGGAATAGAAAGTGTCTAACTTTTGCCCAAACTGTGGCACAAAACTTGGAGTTCCAAATCCGAATTTTTGTCCTAATTGTGGCACAGACCTTAGAAAGCGTCGGGGAGAAATCCCTATGCAAGTGAACGAGTATGAAGAAGCAAGAGTGCAAGCTACGATTCATGAACTTGGTGAAAAACTCGAAGAGTGCGTAGAAAAAATACTGGCGAGCAAGGGATACCATACTCAACGTAGAGTGCGAATGAAAGGTATCAGCGGTGCGGAAAAGGAAATTGATATTATTGCAACCAAAGGCAATAAGATAATTGCGGTTGAATGCAAAAACTGGAAGAATCCCGTGGGTGTAGATGAAATTGAAAAGTTTTGGGCAAAACTTAAAGATTTAGGACCGCAGTGGCACGGGATTTTCGTAGCTTATCCCGGTGGATTCACTGAAGAGGCAGAAAAATATGCGGACTATTATAACATCGATAGGTGGGATACAGATTTCCTTAAAGAAGAATTTTGGGCTATCAACATGGGTAGAGCAGAATATGTCAGTGTTGAAAAAGGCATCATGATTAAAAACGCACTTCCTTTAAAGGTCAACTTTTTAGACGCTTCTAAAATAGGGTTGCAAAACAAAGAGAAAATTAAAGCCTATGGGATGTTGTCTTATCATCCTTATTATGTCATTGCTTACTCCTACTTCGCTAAGGTTAAGGATCCAACAAAAAAGGTTCACACATTTAGGGATTCGGGTAAAGTTTTAATTGATGGTTTAGATGGTACTGTTCTGAATCCTGCTCCTATTAAAGGCGTTCAAACGATTACAAAGGCTTTAAAGACTGTTGTATCAAAAGAAGAACGTGAAGAAAGCAAGCGGAATAAAAAACTGATGGAGGAATTGGAGAACAGCGTCTCTATTAAGGAATACGAGGTGAGAGCTGGAGAAAGCTACAAAGTGAGAGTTTTGCAACCCTCTATTAGTTATCGCTCAATTAACAAGTCAGCATTAGAATACATAGTCCAGAAAAACACAGAGGTCATTCGATATACACCAAAGACAAGTGGAGATGACTTTTTCCCAGAAGTAAAAACGAAAACATATGTTCCCAAAGTTAAAAACATCAACATAAAAGGTAGAACTCTAGTTTTCGTCCCACGATGGGACATTACTTTCGAGGCGCCAAATAATAAGATATACTCTAGAGAAGTACTTGCGTTTTCTGGAACAGTTTTAGAGGATACATTAAAATACTGTCCAAAACACATAGGTCTTCTTAAAAAAGAAACATTTGCCATTTGCGAGGTTTGCGGGTTAGCACTGTGTGATGCCCACGTGTTTCAGTGTGCAATTTGCGGGAAGTGGCTATGCGAAGATGATGGCGTTCGATGTGAAGGTTGTGAAAGAATTTATTGTAAAGACCACAATTTGTCAACATGTACCGTTTGCGGTTCGGTCATCTGTGAGGATTGCAAGCTAATATGTCCCATTTGTGGAAAAACTTACAGTAAAAAACATGCACAAGTTTGCAATAACTGCGGGAAGTCTGTCTGCCCCGACTGTACAACAAAGGTTGGATTAATAAGGAAAAAGATATTCTGCAAGAAATGCCAGCCCGAATAATAATTCAATTCCTATGTTGCTAGTGTTTTCGCTAGCTCTAAGAGTCTTAGGTTTAATGGTTTTTGGTTTTTGCATGATGTTTCTAGGCCTATGTTTGTGATTGTGCCTTTCTGCAGTCCAACCACGCGGTTTCCAACTCCTTGTGTTATCAAGTGTACGGCTTCTTCTGCGAATAGACTTGCCAGTAGGCGGCTTCTGGCTGTTGGACTTCCGCCTCTTTGCGCATAGCCTACTATGCTTAGGCGGACTTCTGCGCCGGTGTTTTCCTCTATGTCTTTAGCTATTTTTCTTGTGTCGCCTACGCCTTCAGCCGCCACAATTATGCCGGATCGCTTTCCCTTGGCGGCGTTCTCCCTTATGGTTTTGTAGACTTCTTCCATGTTTAGGGGCACTTCTGGCACGAGAATTACTTCGGCGCCGACGGTTAAGCCTACAGCCAAAGCCAGAAAGCCCCGTTTTCTGCCCATGACTTCCACGACGAAGACTCTTTCATGGGATATCGCCGTATCCCGGATTTTGTCTATTTCCGCCACCGCCGTATTCACAGCCGTGTCAAACCCTATGGTTTCGTCTGTGCCATAAACGTCGTTGTCTATGGTGGCTGGCACCCCAACAATAAGCGTGTCTGTTTCACGGCTAAGCTCATAGGCGCCCCGGAAAGAGCCGTCGCCGCCAATAACCACAAGTCCATCCACCTTATTAGCCGCCAAATTTTGAGCGGCTTTCCTAACGCCTTCAAGCGTTTTAAACTCTGGACACCGGGAAGTCAAAAGGATGGTGCCGCCCAACTGGATTATGCCGCCTACAGAACGCGGGTCCAAACGCCTAAAACGGTTCTGTATCAATCCTTCCCAGCCCCGCTCAAAACCCAAAACCTGAAAGCCACTGGCATACGCTAAACGCGTAATCGCCCTTATAGCCGCATTCATACCCGGCGCATCACCGCCGCTTGTAACCACGCCTATAGTTTTCATTTTGCAACCACGCCAATGTTAGAAGTCTCTGCTGCCATCGGTAAAAGATTTTGCACATGTGACCTGCAAAATTTTCAAATAGTTGCATCCGTAGATAAATTTGCATTGATATGATTGTTTGCCAAAATCTCCATGTGACCTACAGATGGCGCCAAGAACCAGTCCTAAAAGGAGTCAACGGAACTTTTAAGGGAAAATCCCTAATTTTGGGGCCGAACGGGTCGGGCAAAACCACCCTTTTTAGGGCTATATGCGGCTTAACCAACATAAAGTCCGGAAAAATCTTGATAGACGAAAAGCCCATCGAAGAAATTTACGCCACAAAAGGAGTTGTTTCAGCAAACTTCCAAGACATCTACACTCTTATAGATGCTAAAGCCTTCGACCTGATAAGACTGTACACAGACTTGGCCGAAGGAGACCCGCAGCTTGCCCTCAAAATAATAGAGGACTTCGGCATAACCCCCGATTTCCTTAAAAAGAGGAAGCTTGGGGAACTATCCTCTGGACAAGCAAAAATATTTTGCACAGCCCTTGCACTAGCAATGAAGGCTAGGCACGTTTTGCTCGACGAACCCTTCGAAGAGCTTGACCCAGCCCGCAAGGGGAGGATGGTTAACTACCTAAACGAGTATGAGGGTGTGGTTCTCATTAACACCCATGAAACATGGTTGCTGAAAAACCTGCAAGACTGGGAGGCCTTCCTAATGTTTGAAGGAATTCTCTATGGACCCCTAACAGTTAAGGACCTTTTAAATGCCAGAATATCCATGGCTGAAGAGCCCGGCTCTCTGCTCAGGCTTAGCCTTTCAGGAAAAACCGTAAGCATAATCAAGGGAAAAGGTAAGGGCAAGCTGCTAACCAGCCTCGAAAACCTAGACAAAATGTACGAGATAGCGGAGGGACTGAAGACTTGACAAAGTATCTTTGGATGAACGCCAAACACCTCCTAACAAACCCGTACCTAATTTTCTGGTCAATCCTATTCATCGAATTCTGGGTTTTCATGTGGGCATACGTCTTCGGAAACTATATACCACAAATGGAGGAGACCGTAAGACTTTACATGGCTTCAGCCTACGGAAACCTTCTTATGCTCTCCCTGTCTGGAGCAGCCATAACCATAGCGTCGACGCTCCTATACGGGTCAAAATCAATACGATATGTAACCAAGTACACTAGGCTTTCGCCCACACGCTTCCTAACGGAGAACTTCGCATCAGCCTTGATCGTCCTCTTAACAATTTCCGCAATAATGTTCCTTTCCGTGGTAGGCGTATTCCATGCCAAATTCGGATTCACCATACTGCCAGCCAACCCTGCCGGGCTCTTTCTCAGCATACTTCTGGGCGCAGTGTTCATCTATGCGCTGGCTCTCTTCCTAAACGCTGTAGTCGTTGTTTTAAGGTCGCCGAAGTCGTCTTCCTTCATCTTCTTCCTGCCCCTCATATTTGCCTTCACAGCTTATGCGGCGCTATGGGTGGACTTCGGAAACCTAGCGTATGTGTCTCCATTTAACTGTATAGTTTCAACATGCTACTACTACCTTTCCGGAAAAGCTCCTCCAACGGGCAATCTAACCTCAATGGCGCAGAACAACCGCACACTGGTCGACGTAAACATAGCGCTTGCATCCCTCATAGCATGGTCAATAATTCTCATGGCGCTTAACATCCTCCTATTAAGAAAGATGAGGGGAATAAGCATAGAAGAAATAAGGACGGCTTAAAGGCGAAAAATCATGAAAAAACAGTACATAATCATGCTTGTAACAGCATCCAGCAAGGACGAAGCCGAAAAAATCGCCCGGAAGCTGCTTGAGGAGCGGCTGATCGCGTGCGCCAACATAGTCGGCCTGGTGCATTCGCTTTTCTGGTGGCAAGGCAAAATCGACATAACCCAAGAATACTTGATTCTCATGAAGACTAGGAAGGATTTGTTTGCAAAGGTTGCTGAAAGGGTGAAAGCCCTCCACAGCTACCAAACCCCAGAAATAATCGCCCTGCCAATAATAGAAGGCTCAAAAGACTACTTGAAATGGCTAGACGAAAGCCTAGGGTAAAGCTTTATAGTTTTTGTCATCCCATTTTCATTTTGGCGGTGGGTCTTAGGCGGGGGGCTAGGGGTCCCCTGTACCGTAAACCCCCTATATGACGGGCCGAAAGCTGAGGCTGAGGCGCCTGTGGCCGCCCAACCCCCCTCTCTTCCGAAGCGGTGACCATCCGTCCCTTGGGGTCGGCGGTCGCCGGGCGGCCTCCGTAGGGAGGCTTGCCACGGTGTTTGCTGGGTGAACCTGGCTAGGCCCGGGAGGGAGCAACCTAAGCCTGGACGTTCGGCGCTCAAGGGGGTGCGGGTGCGAGTGTAGGGTTTGAGGGGGTGGGCGGATTCTGGGCGTCGAACCTCAGTGACCCACCGCCGCTTTCGGCTTTGGCTGTGTGGAGTGGTAATGTTTGGGTTTGAAGGGCGAGTTTTTGTGGGGTGTTTCCTCCAGCGGTTTTCAGTTTGAGATGGGCAACCCATCTGGCAAAAGCGTTGACGCCAACACAGACTGATTTGTTTGGGTTCATGACGCCGAAAACATTAGGCGGGGCGTTGTAAGCGGCGATTTGCCGGAAAATGGCATAGATTATTGGCACTTGTATGCGAAGGACCATGAGCTTGCGAGGCGGCTTGGCTTAAACGCCTACAGGATTGGCTTGGAGTGGAGTAGACTCTTTCCCAAAAGCACCGCCGCCGTCGAGGTTGGCGTGGAAAGGGCTTCGGATGGCAACATCGCAAACATATCAATAGACGACAAAGCCCTTGAAAAGTTGGATGGGCTGGCGGATAAAGATGCGTTGAACCATTACAGGCTTATTATTGAAGATTTGAGGGCGAGGGGCTTCAAAGTTTTCGTCTGCCTAAACCATTTCACGCTTCCCCTATGGATTCACAACCCAATAATTGCGCGGGCTACGAGACTCCGGAAAGGTCCAAGGGGGTGGCTTGACAAAACCCACATAGTTGAGTTTGTTAAGTATGCGGCTTATGTGGCTTGGCGGCTCGGCGACTTGGTGGATTGCTGGGCGACCTTCAATGAGCCTATGGCTGTGTGCGAAGCTGGCTATATGATTCCGGAGTCTGGTTTTCCGCCGGGAGTAAGCAGCTTTAAAGCGGTTAAAAAGGCTGCGAGAAACTTGGCTGTGGCTCACGCCCGGGCATATGACGCCATAAAAAGATTTGACACTGTTAGGGCGGACAGCGACAGTCCAGCCTCGGCTTGGGTTGGCTTAATCCACAATGTTATCCCAGCCCAGCCGCTTAATGCCGGCGAGAGGCTTGACGTGGACGCGGCGAGGTTTATGGATAACATGCACAATCAACTCTTTCCTAGGGCGCTGACTGAGGGTTGGCTGGATGAAAACTTTAACGGCGCGAGAGAGAAAAGTGAAGTTAAAGCCTATTTAGGACAGCGACTTGACTGGCTTGGCGCAAACTATTACACGCGGTTTGTCATCCGCGGAAAACGCAACTTTTTGGCTAGGCTTTTCGCCGGAATCCCAGCCGTTCCAGAAATTGTGCCCGGCTACGGTTTTGGATGCCAACCCAACAGCATGTCCACCGCCGGAAACCCCACGTCGGATACTGGTTGGGAAATTTATCCAGAAGGACTACTTGAAGCCTTAAGGGCTATGGCAAAGTTTGGCAAACCGCTCTATGTGACGGAAAATGGCTTGGCGGATGCTGAGGACAAGCTTAGACCAAAATTCTTGGAAGACCACACGGCGGTTTTAGAAAAAGCCGTCAAAGAGGAAAAATTGGACGTCCGAGGCTATTTCCACTGGGCCTTAACTGACAACTACGAGTGGGCTAAGGGCTTCAAAATGAAATTCGGCTTATACGACGTAGACCTCCAGACAAAAAAGCGAATTGCAAGAAAAAGCATAAAAACATACAAGCAAATAATTGAGGAGCTGAAAATCTAGAATATGAAGCTTGTTTTGATTGTTAAAGCTGAACCATTCTTTTTAACTGTGAAATCCTTCTATTAGGAAATCGTATATCAGGTATCGGTATAATTCCATACATATCGCAAAACTAAAAAGGACTTACCAACTGTTTGCCATCCACAGAATCAATGTATAGAGAGGGGTATAGAAAATAAGCTGTGCCACTCCACCATTTTCAGTCATCTACACTAAAATGGTTTCATGGCAAGCCAACGGTCTTGTCACCAACCAAAGCTCATGGCTGGTTATTTAGAAATTCTAGGCTTTTGAGCTTGAGGCTTTACAAAGCCTCATACGAAATTGTAAATTTTCAGTCTGAAGTCTTCTTTAACAACGTTTAAAACTACATTAGTCACTGTTCTTTTCACGTAGGGTAAGCTCAGCAAGCTTTTTATGAACTGGTTTAAACCATCCCTATCCCTGAATCTTGCGATTACGGCAATATCGAAATCTCCTGTTATATCGTAAACAGATATTATGTTGCCCATTTTTGCGATTTCATTTTCAACGTCTATAAGATGTTTCCCCTCAGCTTGAATTAGTATGAGCGCTGTTAAGTTATAACCGATTTTGTTTGGATCGACTAGAATTGTGTATCTTTTTAACACCCCTTTTTCCTCTAGACTTTTAACTCGGTTGTACGCTGTGCCAACTGATATTCCAAGCTTGTCTGCAATTTTGTTATAGGAAAGCCTTGAATCTTCCTGTAACAAAGTAAGAATCTTAAAATCCAAATCATCCAGTTGCTCGGTCATGCTGTTTTCATCGCCTAGGCGTTTGCTGCTGAACAATTATTCATCAAATTAAAAAAAATATAAATATTTTTCTATCAATTAGAAAACATTTATATGTTTGTGAAATAAAATATACGGAGCCCTAAATGGTGTATTAGCATGAAAAGGAGCGAGGATGTCGAGAGAGCCTTGGAGCTTTTGAAAGCACATAAGGTACGTTGGGTTCATTCAGCTTTCGTTGACATACGAGGGCTTTTACAGGACATGATTGTGCCCGCAAGGGAGTATCTTGAAGGGGACGCCTTTAAGTCAGGTTTAGGGTTTGACGGTTCTTCTGTGAGAGGATTCAAATCCATAGATGAATCAGACATGACCTACATGCCTGACCCCAAAACCTTGGCCATACTGCCATGGGAAACTAACGAAAATCAGAGAAGCGCTATAATTTTGGGTGATGTACATGAAGCCTACGGCGGAGGCCCCTCAGAAGTGTGTCCAAGAAGCTATGTTGCAAAAAGAGCTGTGAAAGCTGCTGAAGAAATAGGCTTTGAAGTGTTCATGGCTCCTGAACTTGAATACTTTGTGTTCGCATCTATAGATCCGACGAAGCTTGTTTGGGATCTTTGGGTAAGCCCCAAAGGCGGTGAGGGCGATTCTTGGGGTCCTCCAAGAGTTGTGCCACAGTCTCCTGAAATAACACCTGGAAACTTTGTGCTAAGGCCGAAAGAAGCTTATTATAGGCCTCCCCCTGAAGACACAACAATACAGTACCGAAATGAAGTATCTTCAATTCTAGAGGATTATTTCGGCTTCAGAATTGAAAAGCATCATCATGAAGTGGCCACAGCTGGACAAATAGAGATAGACTTCCAATATGGACCTCTCGTTGAAACCGCTGACCGAGCCATATATTACAAGTTTGTAGCAAAAAACGTTGCCAAAAAATACGGTTTAATAGCCACCTTTATGCCGAAACCGGTTTACCTCGACAACGCTAGCGGAATGCATACGCATATATCCCTATGGAAAGGCGGAAGAAACGTGATGTACGATGAAAACGATGAATACGCAGAGATTAGCCAGATCGGCAGGTACTTCATCGGTGGGCTTCTGGAACATGCTAGAGCTCTGAGCGCCGTATGCTGTCCAACAGTTAACTCTTACAAGCGTCTGGTTCCAGGTTTTGAAGCGCCAATTTACATAATGTGGTCCCGTCGCAATAGGTCAGCGCTGGTGCGTATCCCGGTCTACTATAAAGGTCCAGAGTTCGCATACCAAAAGAGAGTGGAATATCGTGGTGTCGATCCCTCATGTAATCCATATCTAGCTTTCGCGTGTCTATTAGCCGCAGGACTCGATGGAGTAAAAAAGAAAATTGACCCGGGTGATCCTGTAGATGAAGACGTATATAAAATGTCTGTGGAGAGGCGGAGAGCCCTTGGAATAAAAGAACTGCCAACAACACTAAGAGATGCATTGGAGGAAATGAAAAGCGACGAAGTAATACATCAAACCTTAGGAAGCCATATATTCGATGCATTCATAGAATATAAAATGAACGACTGGAACCAGTACTGCCTCTATGTAACACCCTGGGAAATTATGAAATATTTAGACTATTAAGATTATGGAGGGGGATAAAGCAAAAATGAGGGCTTACATATTTATAAAAACAAAACCGGGAACTTCAGAGGAAGTTGTCAAACGAATAAAAAACAACGTTAAGGAAGTTGTCCAAGCTGACTCAATCTACGGAAGATTCGACGCCATAGTAATCATAGAGGCACCGAAACTTGAAGACATAAACGAAATAGTATACAAGGTCATCGAAAAGGACCCAAACATAATCCACACGGAAACCTCACTAGCCTTATCAAGTTGACATGCCCAAAAGGAGTAATGTGTAATGTCTTCAAAGAAGGATCTACGCAAGAAAGCTTTAAGGGCCTTTGTAATGGTCACCATGAAGCCTGGTACATCCGAAGAGATTGTGCGGTCTAGGCGGATAAAGGGTGTTAAAATGGCTAATTCAGTTTTGGGAAGGTTTGACGCCGTAATCGTTATCGAAGCTGAAAGCCTCGAGGAACTTAAGAAAATAATTTATGAGATGGTGGAACAGCATCCAAATGTCGTTCATACAGAAACTCTAATATCCATTTTCCATCCGCCCCAAAACGCATCCTAGCCTGTTTTGGCGCTCCTTTTTGCTTAACATCTTAAAGAGCAACGTTTTGCTGAAGATCGCTCAAAGGTGTGAAAATTGAAGTGCGATGCCGTGCTGGTTTTAGACTTCGGCGGTCAATATTGTCATCTTATAGGAAGACGCATAAGAGAGAACGGTGTTTACTCAGAGATAGTTCCTTACAACATAAAAGTTGAAGAAATCAGATGTCTAAGCGAAAAATTCAATGTCAAGGGCTTGGTTTTGTCAGGAGGACCATTAAGTGTCTTTGACAGTGGGGGGCCTAAACCAGACAGGGAAGTTTTGGAGTTAGGATTGCCTGTTTTAGGCTTGTGTTATGGGCACCAATTGTTAGCGTACATGGCTGGAGGACAAGTTGGGCCAGCTAAAAGAAAAGAATATGGCGCAACATATGTCACTGTTGACAAGCCGGTTGGAGTTTTAAAAGGCTTAAACAAAAGGGAAAAGGTTTGGATGAGTCATGGTGATACTGTCTTTGCGGTGCCCGATGAATATGAAGTGTTAGCGCATACCGAAAATTGCCCCGTCGCTGCTTTTAGGCATAAGGTAAAGCCAATTTATGGTTTGCAGTGGCATCCAGAAGTAGCGCATACGGAGAAAGGCATGCAAATGCTTCGTAACTTTCTCTTTGAAGTGTGTAGGTGTGAGGCTAACTGGAGGATGGAAGACGTTATAGAGCGGATGGTTGAAGAGGTTAAAGCTGAGGTTGGCGAAGGCAAGGCCATAATTGCCCTAAGCGGAGGCATAGACTCCAGCGTAGCTACAGTGATTGCTGCAAAAGCGTTGGGCGATAGGCTTACAGCGGTCTTTGTTGATCACGGTTTTATGAGGGAAAATGAACCGGAATTTGTCAAGAACACTTTTCAAGATTTTAAAATAAACCTAGTAATTGTGAATGCAAAGGAAAGGTTTCTAAAAAAGCTTAAGGGCGTGGTTGATCCGGAGGCTAAAAGGAAAATTATTGGTGAAGAGTTCATACGAGTTTTTGAAGAACAAGCCGAAAAAACTGGCGCAGAATATTTAATCCAAGGAACAATTTACCCCGATAGAATAGAATCTGGGTTTAGAAAGTTTTCAGACAAGATAAAAACTCATCATAACGTGGCAGGACTTCCAACGCGGTTAAAGTTTAAGAAGATCGTTGAACCCTTACGAGACTTGTATAAGGATGAGGTTAGGAAGGTTGCTGCCTTGCTTGGGCTTCCTAAAGAAATCGTCTTTAGACAGCCTTTTCCAGGTCCAGGCCTAGCCGTAAGGATTATAGGGGAAATAACTGAGGAGAAAGTTGAGATTGCACGTAAAGCAGACAAAATCGTAAGGGAAGAAATTGAAAAAACCGGATTAAAAGAGAAGTTGTGGCAATATTTCGCCGTTTTAACAGACACAAAGGCAACGGGTGTTAAAGGTGATGCGAGAGCCTATGGCTATGTTGTCGCTATAAGGGCTGTGGAGAGCCGTGAAGCCATGACAGCAAGCTTCGCGAAAATTCCCTATAGACTTCTAGAAAGAATCTCCACAAAAATAACCAATGAAATACCGCAAGTTACAAGAGTAGTCTATGACATAACCCACAAACCACCCGCAACTATAGAATGGGAATAAATAACAAGCTTTTCCTGCGTAAGGATTCTGAACGCATTAAATTTCGGTTTCAATTCTATTTTCGAGACGTTTAACCTTAAATATCTCAATTTCCAGCATAGAAAACTCGACTTCAGACATGCATTCTTACGATAATTTGATGTCTTAGAGGTATAGGGAGTTGTAGAGTTTCGGTTTTCTCCCTGTTTCTTTTCTATAGAATTGGACGAACCGGTTCATGGCTATTTCTACAATTATCATGAGCTCTTCTATGGATATGTCAACTTCTTTGACTTCCTCTCCGAGGAAAATTGATGCTCCTGATGGTATGCCCTCCTCACCCTGCCAGTAAGCAACGATTATCCTGACGCCGTTTAATGGGGAGACTTCGAAGCTCCATGTTGCTGTTGGATGATTTACCAAATGGCCTCCCATGTTTTTGACGGCTTTTTCAACCCCTGAAGCGTTTGAGTTGTCTAACTCCGTGGCTATAAAAGTGGTAATTCTCTTTTCGTAAAGCCGGGCGGATTCTCCTCCCTTTAGCTGGCCCATTTTTATTAAGTTAGCTTTGCAGGAGGCTACTTTGCCAGCTATGACCCTTTCTAAAGTGTTAATCATGTATGCTATAAGCTTGGTCGCATCTTCCATTTTTCCCAGAGGATCTTCGTAGAAAACTTCTGCGCTATTATTAGAGATTTTGACGAGATATTTTATCCCTAAAATCAACGCTTCAAAACCAGCCCCTTTAATGTAAGGGGTTCCGCCAAAGGCTTTCTCAATAAGTTTTGAATCTATTGTACTTGCTTCCTTAACTAAAGTTGCCAGTTTCTGTTTTTGTTGGGAGTCAAATTGCAGACGTAACGCCATACTTTCATTCCCGCGTAGTGAAAGGATTCTTAGGCTATAGTATTTGAGCCTTACTCCGTCTTTGCTGTATGTTTTTCGGAAAAAATATGAGTTGGAGTTTTCTATACTGTTTTGATCAGCTTTGAGCTTTTCATCTATGCATAGAGATCGGTTTTCGCCTAATATTTGGCTATTTGAGGTTTTGAAAGGTTCCGGCGCTGCCGCCGACGTAAGTTATGATGAGGGGCAGATTTTTGTTAAGGCCTCCAGTAGCGGTTTATGCGTTGCATGTAAAGGTTCCCGTTTTCTCTGCGGCAAAACACGTTGCCCAATTGTTGTTAGGGCAAACTATTTTTTGAAGAGTGTTCCATTGCTGCAAAGCGAAGACATCGCTGGAGCTTCCCCGCCAAGCGTTTTTGTAGGCAGAATTGGGTATCCATACGTTTATGCTGGACCACTGGTCCCCCCAGTTCAAGAGGACACAAGCCTTTACGACTTGCCGGAATACTGGTTTGGAAAATCCATTGACGAGATTGTATGTTTCCGCTCAATGCTTATTCGCGGCAAACACCGTGTACACGTGCAAAAGTTTCAAGATGCCGGAAAAATCATTGAGAAGACGCGGGAACTGGCTCTAGCAGTTAAACCCGTAGACGTGGAGCTTCTATTGAAGAAAAAGCCAAGAGGCTTCATACTTTTAGACGATGAGGTTCAGCCCTTTGGGCCTTCCGCGCCCATACGCGACTTACGAGTTAGAAACACCAGCTGGGACCACCAAATTGAGAAAGCCTACTATGACACGGATTTGAGGGCTGCCGAAGCTGTTTTAGAACTCTACCGGAAAGGCGTGTTAGTCACAAAGATTCAGCGAGCCTTCAGCGTTGGTGCATTTGGCTTAGAGCGGAACCGCCGCCTTGTGCCTACCCGCTGGAGTATAACAGCCGTGGACAGCATAATCTCTAAGGCTTTGATGGAGAAAGTGAAAACCTTCCAGGAAATAAGCGAGTACCGCGTTTATGAGTCCTGCTATTTGGATAACATCTTCGAGGTTTTGATGATTCCGGGCAGGTGGAGCTATGAATCAATAGAGGCGTGGTACCCCGGAACCATTTGGAACCCACATGGCAGAAACATCATAATGTACTCGGATTGGGAAGGACATGAGGGGCGCACAACCTATGCGGAAATCGGCGGCTGCTATTACGCGGCGCGTCTAGCCGTCTGTGAACAACTTGTCAAGGAGCAGCGTCAAGCCACGGTCATAGTGCTTCGGGAGGCGCATCCAGGCTACATAATGCCCGTAGGCGTATGGCAGGTTCGCGAAAACATCAGAAACGCTATGCGTAAAAAACCACATACCTTCAAAACACTGGAGGAAGCCCTACAGTTTATTGCAGGACGTTTCCAAATTCCAATCCAACGATGGATAATGCAGAGCGTTCTATTGAAGAACGCCCTATTCCAGAAAAAGATAACAGATTACCTAGAGAAGATTTAGAAGCGATTTAGAGGTGCTGAAAGCTAGAAAGTTTCTGTCGACGGTTTACACATTCTTCTTCCCAGTATTGGGGTATGAAGAAAGAAATCATAGAACACATGCAGTCTTGCATCAGAATTTTCAAGCGGTCAATTTTGTCCACAAGTGTCCTATGTGTGCCTTTGACGATCTTCTTTTTTAACGCGAATATTTTGTGCTCCATCTATAGAATAGAGAAGCGCCTTAAGGCTGTTGGCATTCCGTTGTTAAGGCGAAGAAGCTGAGGGTTTTAATAAGAAATTTAAATCCACAAGGACAATTTTACAATGGTGAGGATTTGTCTAACAAGATTGATAGGCTAAAGTTGCCGTTCACGGTTCTGGCTGAAAACCGCAAGGAATTATTCACGAAGAAAATGGAGAAGGCCGCCATATACTGTTTCACTGAACTTGAGAGGGTGAAGGGTGGTGGCTTAATCCTAAAAAAGCCCGAAGAAAAAACCGTCTTCCTAGCCGAGTTCCATTATCCCTTTTGGGTTGCGCCTTGGAATGGACTAAACCTTGTTTTTGATGGACTAAAGCAGGTGTCCCACACTATTACATATAAGGGTATTCCAGGCTTCAGAGAATTTTTCGAAAATGCCTCCAGAAGCTCCAAGTCTATGGAGGCTTATATGGCTTTCCTATCCGACCACGTGAACTTTTTCCAAGCGCCTGCCGAGGAGAAGGCATTGGTCCTAGACGCTTTGGTGGTGGACTCAGTTTTTCTCGGCGAATTTGCCCAGTGCTTGTCGGAGGCAAAACCCTTAGAAGCGGAGGAGGCTCGAGAAGCTTTTATAACGCCTCACGTGGATGAACTGGCAGTTTCGTCTGTCACCGAAGAGCTTGAAAGGCTCAAGGTGGATTTTGAGGCGGAAGCTGCGGTCCTCAATAGTTGCATAAAACTTTTGAACAGAACAACGAGGGGTTTTGTCAAAGACATTCGTGGAAAGATAAAATCCGTTAGGGAGGAGTTTGAGGCGGAAATCCGAAAGCATGAAGAAGCCGTGGCTCAGAAAATCAGCCGTCTAAACGAGGAGTATGAGGAGCAGAGGGTGAAGCTTATGAAGGACTTTGAAAAGCAGCTGATGCCGCTGCAGAAGGAAAAACTCAAGCTAGAGAAAATGCGAGACCAAATTGCCAGGAAAATAGAGCAGTACAATTTAGAGGCGAAGTCTTGTGCTGCTAGCAGCGACTCTGCTGGGGAGAAAAGGTGGAAGGAGAAGGCTAATGAGGCTAGAAGGGAGCTTTCAGAGATAGAGCGGAAGATCGAGGAAGCCGAGGATCGAATTAGGGAGCTTGAGGAAAGCCGTGAAGCGGAATCTTTTAGGCTTAGGTCCGAATGGGAGACGCGGATAAAAGAGGCAAGGAAAGATCTCCTTGAGCTTGAGGCTTCTAGAGACGCCAAAATCCAAGTCTATCAAGATGAAATGGCACGGCTGGAAAGCCTCACATCAAAAATAATTCAGCAAATAAACAGCGTTGTGAAAATGCGAGAGGCAGATTTAGCCGGATTCAATAACCTTGGAATCCAGCAAAAATGTGAAAACTTAAGCCTTCTATATGTGCCGTTTTACATGGCTTGCTTTGAAGCAGAACTCAAAAAGCGCTACGTGGTTTTTTCACCCTCCGCCGTCAACAGCATAGGCTTCACTACGAAGCTCAAAGGCGCCCTTGGCAAGGCAAAGGTTAAACACCTCTTAACCCCAAGGTTCAGAGCTGTAAGTTCACTTCTCGAAAAACTTCCAGCATTGATAGAGAAGGATGCAGCCTTCGCCCGGGAAGTCTACGAAGCTGGAGAAAAAGCCAACATGCTGAAAAGCGAGGCTACGCTGGAGGCTATTGGTGAGGGTTTAAAGAGACTCAAGGACGAAGGCTGGCTTTCTGATAAGGAGTTTGAGGCCTTCAGTCAAAAATTTGCTTAACCGCCTATTTCTTTGATTCCCGAAACTTTTTTATGGCGTATTCCACGATTTTCATGGCTTCTTTGGCGTTTTTCCATTCCTTAAACTTGACCCACTTGTGGGGCTCTAGGCGCTTGTAGGTTTCGAAAAATTCTTGGATTTCCCTAAGCTTGTGGGGGTGCACGTCGCTTATGTCCTTGTAGCCGTCAAACCTTGCGTCGTTTACAAGCACCGACAATATTTTTGGGTCTATGCCCTTCTCGTCCTCGATTATTAATGCGCCTATAACCCTAACCTTTACGAGGCAGCCTACTTCAAGGGGCTCATAGCTAAGCGCCATAATATCCAAAGGGTCTTCATCGTCAAACCATGTTTGCGGAACAAAACCGTACTCGACGGGAAAAACCACCGAGGAAGGTATTATGCGGTCTAAAACAAAGGCTTCCCATTTAATATTATACTCGTATTTATCTCTTGAACCACTGATAACTTCGATAATCATGTTTAGGATTTCAGGAGGCTTTTCGCCGCATGGGATATCGCGCCAAAGATTCATGGATAAACACCTCTAGCCAGAGGTTTAAACATGTATTTAGACTTTTGTGAGGCTACTCCTCTCTCAGTGGACGCTTTTTAACTGTGAATTCTTTCATGTCATATTTGGCGTAAAGCTCCTTTCGCAAGGCTTCCAACATTTCAATTTTCCTTCCAGCGAACTCCGCGGCTGTTATGACTTTTACACTGTGTCTTTGGGCTTCTTCGTAAATGGGCTTCACTCGCACTTTATAGTTTAGGTCACGGAGGAAATGGTGATCTAAAACCAGCGTGTGCAATTCCCCCTTTTTGATGGCTCTGATTAAGTTAGCGTTGGCTGTCTCTAGGCTTTGGAAGGAGTAGCGGTATCCCAGCATGTATGTCATAGGCCCATCCACGAAGAGCACATCTGGCTTCTGTTCTAGGATGAAGGCTATTTGATCTTCAAGGGATGGGCCTTCCACGTCGGATGTGTGGAGAAACTTTTCGCCGCCACAAGCTATGCATGTTTCTGTCACATAGCCTAGCCGTGGGTTTGTGCCGTGGCAAACAGCCCTTGAAAAAGTTATCGTGGTTTCGCCCAACGTGAAGCTTTTGCCATCCGCGATCTCTAACTTTTTAGGCAAGCCTTTTATGGCTTCTAGAAAATAGGCGGCGCGATTCTTTTGGCTCAAGTTAATGTTCCGGCTTGGATGCTTGACAAAGACTATTTTTCCACGATAAAGTTCCGGGTAGTCTGGATCGTGGTGATCGTAGTGGTAATGTGTAACGACAAGCACGTCGGATTCTTCAGCATACTGTTTGATGCTCTCCCATGTTTCATCAAGCCTCCGCCACTCAAGGGGATGCGGCTCTAAACCGTAACGCAGGGGCGCCAAAGAAACGCCCGGATCAATTAGAACCTTTAAGTTATCTGTTTCCACGAAAGTCGCCATGGAACGTGCGCCGAAACTATCAAAACCTAATGGGACGATTCTTTTAATCACGATGAGGTTTCCTCCCTAAAATAGGCTTCAAGTCCTTTTGTTTCCGCCCTTTTCAGGATTTCCGCGCACTTTTTCGGGTTTAAAACCTTAAATTCCAATCCGAGGGTTTCCAGCAGCCTCCGCGTGTCTTTGGCAATGTTTGGCGCTACAAGGATTCCGCGCACTTCACGATTTGTGCGTGTTTTAACAGCCTCAATGTATTTGGCAAGCTGCATGACAGCCTCTTTCCCGGCTGTTCTGCGTTTAATCTCCACAACCACGAGGCGTCCCTTTTTATCTACGCCGTAAACGTCCACGAATCCTGGTTCCACCTTCTTCTCGAAACTTATGGGCTTAAAGTCCTCTTCTAAAAGTGAGGGCTCCGCGAGAATGGCTTTCTGCATGTCCTCTTCGCTGGCATAGAGGGCGAATTCGCCTGTATCTCTTAGGCTTAGAGCTGAAATCATGTAAACTTTGTCAAAAAACACTTGAACAGTTTCAGGAGGCTTCTGTCTGAATGCATGAATCTCCAAAATGTTGTCGCTTGTTTTTGTGTGGAATATGCAGCCCGGTGGTTGCCAGTTAACTGGTTCATAGCCGACTGAACGGTGGACGAGAAGTGATCCGTCCCCCTTTATGATAAGGATACGTTCGCCCGGCTCAAGTTTTGAGGAAGCCCTTCCATGATAGTGAACCCAGCAGTTTCCAACAATTAGCAGTGTTTTATGTTGGGATAAGGCTACCCTAATGATTTTTTCTGCATCGTTTATGTTTGGGTTGACTGAAACCGTAGGGAGCTTGTAATTTAACAAATTTTCCGCCGACAAAATTTAGAAGCTTTTTCTACATAAAATTTCTGAAGATCTAGTATGAGCGAGTGGAATCAAAAGCGCGATACCATGCAACATTACAATTTGATGGCGAGATCGTACGATGAATTATACGCTGATGAACAGAAAGCAAAAATCGAAACAGCCCTTGAAAAAGTTAGGATAGACAGCGACAGCCTAGTCTTGGACAGCGGTTGTGGAACGGGTTTGCTGTTTGGATATTTGGCGGAGAAAGCTAAGGCGATTGTGGGGTTAGATATCTCAAAGAGTGTTCTGGAGGAAGCCAAAAAACGTACCAAAAAGTTTGGCAACGTGTATTTGGTCTTGGCTGATGCTGATTATGCGCCATTCCGAGACTGTTTTTTCAGCCATGTGTTTGCTGTAACACTACTGCAAAACATGCCTGATCCACAGAGAACATTAGCCGAGCTTAAAAGGGTTGCACGCAAAAACGCTTTCTTGGTTGTCACAGGTTTGAAAAAGAAGTTTTCTTTGGCCTTTTTTGAGTTTTTATTGCGTAAGTTTAATTTAAAAGTGATTGAAATTAGGAATGAAAGCGACGCACTTAAGTGCTACGTGGCCGTTTGCGTAAAAGGTTAAACATTAAAAACTTGCACGATGCATACCTAAAATATATATGAAAGTGAGATGTTAAAGCTATAATCTTCATGTCTTGAAGCTTCGGTGGTGTTGCTTGCCCATAAAAATCTTGAAGAAAGAAGATGCTGAAACCCTTACATTGGAATGGATTTTACATGTCAAAAATTACCGGTTAACCCTAAACAGGAAGCTTTGTGTTGGATGTGAAATCTGCAGCCTTGCATGCCCCAAGGAGGCTATCAAGCTTATAAAGCAACCTAAAAGTGCGGATGGTAAAGCGCAAATGGCGAAGGTTGACATAACCCTTGAAAAGTGCAATTTCTGCGGGATATGTGATATTCTATGTCCCTATGGCGCCATAAAAGTAACCATTAACGGCGAGCATGTCCTAAATGTGGTGGAGAAGGAAAGTTTTCCAACTCTTGTCCGCGACATTCAGGTGGATGCTGCCAAATGCCCGGTGGGTTGCGTGGAATGTGAGAAGGCTTGTCCGTTGAACCTTATTAAGGTTTCATGGCAGACTCCGGATGGCAAAACTGTTATGGATGTGGGCAATCTATCTGCGAAGGAAAAGGAAGGGTTGAAGGCCAACGTTGAAGTGGACAAGGAGCACTGTCCATGTTGCCGTGTCTGCGAGTTTAAATGTCCAGAAGGTGTACTTCATGTACGGAAAGCCTTCCATGGTGTGATTCGCATTTATCCAGAAAAGTGCCCGGAAGGCTGTAGAGACTGCTTGGACGTTTGCCCTGTAACTGGGGCACTTTACTTTTCTGAAGCTGACAAGAAGGTGCATGTAAATGAGACTTTCTGCGTTTATTGCGGAACATGCAAAGTTGTTTGTCCCGTAAACGAGGCACTGGAACTAAAGAGGACGAAAATTATGCATACTCCTGTCCGCTCTGGGGCTTGGAACAAGGCCTTGGAGCGTTTGGCTTCGCCTCTTGAAGTGACTAAAGAGTTGAAGGCTAAAGGTTCGCTTAGGGCTTTAAACTCTGTGGAAAAGAGGTTCATTCGGAAGGTGTCCTAAAAATGGTCGAAAGCCAAGCTCAAATTAAAAACAAGCCTGAAGAACTTCGCATAGGCGTTTTCATATGTCATTGCGGCTTGAACATCGCCGGTGTCTTGGATATTAAAGAGCTCGTCGAATATGCAAAGACGCTTCCAGATGTTGTTTTCGTGAAGGACAACCGCTACACGTGCGCCGATCCAGGTCAGGAGGAAATTCGAAAAGCCATTAGAGAGCATAGGCTTAATCGTGTTGTGGTGGCTGCATGTTCACCGCGCATGCATGAAGTTACTTTTAGGCGGACAGTTTCTGATGTTGGCTTAAACCCATACCTTTTTGAGATGGCTAACATCCGAGAGTTTTCTTCATGGTGTCACCCAAGCACACCTAAGGAAGCCACTGAAAAAGCTAAAGACCTTATCAAGATGGCTGTGGCTAAGGCTAGACTGCTGATGCCATTGCAAACTATTGAGGTGCCCGTCACCAACAAGGCGCTAGTTATTGGCGGAGGCATAGCTGGCATGAACGCAGCCTTGGACTTGGCTGAGATGGGCTTCAAAGTCTACCTTTTAGAAAAGAGTGAAAGCATCGGCGGGCACATGGCGCAGTTGGACAAAACGTTTCCAACATTGGACTGTTCCATATGCATTGAAGGGCCAAAAATGGTTGATGTGGGTAGACATCCTAACATAGAGATTATTTCGTATGCAGATTTGCTTAGCGTCAGCGGTTTCATAGGCAACTTTAAAGTCCGCATTAGAAAGAACCCGCGTTACGTTATTGCCGAGAACTGCACTGGCTGCGGTGAGTGCAAGGACGTTTGCCCTATAGAGTATCCAAACGAGTGGGACATGGGACTTGGCACTAGAAAAGCTATATCCGTGCCCTTCGATCAAGCAGTACCGCTTGTTTACACGATTAACCGCGACTACTGTATTGAATGCTACAAGTGTGTAGACGCGTGTGGCGCCAGGCAAGCCATAAATTTTGACCAGAAACCTGAAGAAATCGAGCTTGAAGTGGGCGCCATAATTGTAGCTACGGGCTACGACATCTATCTGCCTTATGACAATCAGCTCTATGGCTATGGAAAATACACAAACGTAATAACCTCCTTAGAGTTTGAGAGACTGATTTTGGCAGCCGGTCCAACTGGCGGAAAGGTTGTGCGAGCCTCCGACGGGCAGAAACCTCACAGCGTGGCGTTCATTCAATGTGTTGGCTCTAGGGACACAAACAAGTACCCCTACTGTTCGAACTTCTGCTGTATGTACACGCTTAAACACGTGGTTCAGCTTAAGGAGAAATACAAAGAGGACATTGAGGTTTACGTTTTTTACATGGACATGAGAACCAACTTTAAAGGCTTTGAAGAGTTTTACCAACGTGCCCGCGAACTGGGCGTAAATTTCATTCGCGGCAGAGTAAGCCGCATATTCGAAGACCCGAAGACCAAGAACCTGATTATTCACGCCGAGGACGCAAATCTCGGCATGCCCATAGAAGTAGAAGTGGAAATGGTTGTTTTGGCGACAGCCGCCATCCCCAAGAAGGGCACGGAGGATATTGCCCGAATCCTAAACTTGACAAGAGGTGCAGACGGCTTTTTCATGGAGAGCCACCCGAAGCTTAAACCTTTAGACGCGCCGACAGATGGCATATTCTTGGCTGGAGCATGTCAAGGACCAAAAGACATCCCATACAGCGTTTCGCAAGGCTGCGGCGCCGCAGCCAGAGCCGCAACGGTGCTTTCAAAGAAGACTTGGAAGATTGAACCCATCATCGCGGTTGTAGACCCGAGTAAATGCCGCAATGTCGCGACTAAATGTGGCATTTGTGCCGAGCGTTGCCCCTACGGCGCTATAAAAGCTGAAGAAAAAAAGCCAGCCCAAGTTATAACTGCCATGTGTCACGGCTGCGGAACTTGTGTCGCCGAATGTCCAGCTGACACCATTCAACAAATGCACTTCACCGATGCACAGATACTGGCGCAGCTTCGCGCAGCTTTAGAGAAAGACCCAGAGGACAAGATTTTGGCTTTCTTATGCAACTGGTGTAGTTATGCAGGCGCTGACTTGGCTGGAACAAGTCGCTTTGAGTATCCACCCGTCATCCGCCCAATACGTGTTATGTGTTCCGGCAGAGTTGATCGCGACTTCGTGCTCGAAGCATTCCGGCTGGGCGCGGGCATGGTGCTTGTGGCAGCTTGCCACCTACCCTACGACTGCCACTATATCAGCGGAAACTGGAAAATGAAAGCTAGAATGGATGCCTTGGCACCCATGCTCCACAAGCTAGGCTTAAGCCCAGAACGGTTCCGTGTAGAATACATCTCAGCAGCGGAAGGCGTAAAATTTGCAGAGCTAATACGCGAAATGGCAGAACAAATGCGAACACTAGGAAAAGAACGCATAAAAGCAGAAAACCAGAAACTAAAGCCAATCCTAGAAAACATGCTTAAACGAAAAGAAAAACGTTAATCACCATTCATTTTGCATTTTCACCCAACTTCTCTTTAAGTCCAGTAATAAATGCTTCTAAGAGTTAAAGCGGTAACTCTAAGGGTCCAAGTTACGGCAGTCCATTTTGGCGAAAAATCAGAAACAAGCACGCAAGTGACTGGTGAAACCCGCGCTATAGCTGTCCGGGTTACAGCATCAATGGGCTGGCGTGTTGGCTGTAACCCGCCTTCTGTTTTATGTGGCATTCGGCTAATCGGGCTACCTGCGCTTTGGGTAGACTCCTCATCAGCGCTGTTTGCCCTTTCCACGTGCAGGACGGCCGTTTCACCGTTTCCACCCAGCATTTTCGACAACTTAGCATGTCTCATTAGCACTTGCTGGGTGGACGTTTCGTTTCTGCTCCGTTGCCAGGGCTCTCGCCCTACGCCCTTGCGGGCGTTGCACTTCTACATGTGGGCGGAGTTTCCTCAGGCCCCATTAGAGTCGGCCCGAAGGCCACACGCCAACTCGCCAGCCCAAGATATTTTAGAATTGAAAGCGCACCATAAATGTTTTGGAAAGCTTATTTTATGTGTGGCATGTATTTGTTTGACGGTTGATACTTCATGAGTAGGCTAGTTGTTTTAGTTACTGGTACGCCTTGTGTAGGCAAGACTTCCGTGGCACGTTTACTGGCTGAAAGACTGAACGCCTCATATGTGAATTTAACTGATTTGGCTATGAGGGAAAATCTTGTTCTCGGCAGAGACGAGAAAAGAAATACCGTGATTGTGGATGAACAACGCATGAGGAAGATCATCGGCAGAATCGTGAAAAACAGTCCGGAGCAAGCTATCGTAATTGATGGGCATTATGCTGCAAGCGTTGTCCCCAAAAAGCTTACAACTCATGTTTTTGTTTTAAGACGGGACCCGGTGGAGCTGCGGCGTTTCATGGAAAAATCTGGTTTTTCGGGCAGCAAGCTCTGGGAGAATTTAGCTGCAGAGATTTTAGACGTCTGCCTCATAGACGCGTTGAGGGTTCATGGTGAAAAAGTATGCGAGATCGACGTTTCTGGCAAAAGTGTTGAGGACGTTGTGGAGGAAATCCTCGAAATTTTGAATGGCTCTAGGCAATGTTATATAGGAATTGTGGACTGGCTTGGCAAACTGGAGCGGGAAGGAATTCTGGAAGAATATTTGCGAATTTGAAAAAGCGCTTTTAGGTTTTTAGGCTTTGAAGAACCTGTCTAGTGGTTAAGAGCATTATTTTTCTCCTGTTGGCGTATGCTTTCGCGTGGTCACTGAACTGTTCCCCAACAATTATTGGATTCGGCAATCCAACCTCTTCCGCGGCCTTGTCAAGATTTATTACAACATTTATGCCTATAGTTCTTTTCCAGTCTCTTATCCAGACGCACTGTGTTAGGCGTCCCTTCTGGACTATTAAGTCGAAGTTTCTCTGGATTCCACGGTATCCTTCTAGGCTAACGTTTTCCTCCACTTTGTAGCCCTTTTTAAGAAAATACTGGGTCACCGCGTTTTTAAGGTTAAATTGCTCTTTTGATTCTGTTTTTTCAGCGTTCATTGACATCCTCTTGCGGCATTAAGCGTTATCTAGTTGTACTGTGAAAAAGTTTTCGGAGCAAAAGCTTATGACAAGTTACGTAGTTGTTGTATGCAGCAAATGTGGCGGGTATCTGCTAGCCAAAACAGATCAGAAGACAAGAACATGCCCATATTGCAGTTCAAAAATATTGATGGAAAAAGTCCAAAAGGTGGCCGCGGCTAAAACTGCTGCTGAAGCTTCGGTTTTATTGCGCAGAATTAAAGAGAAGAAGGCTAGGGTTCAAAAACCATTTTGAGAAGAGCCATTAACCCTATTCCGAGAAGAATTAGAAAGAACTGGGTTAGCGATTCCCGGGCATGGGCTTTTTTGTGTAATTCAGGCATTAGGTCTGTGGCAGCAATGTAAATGAAACCGCCTGCTGCAAACGGGACAAGAAACGTTTCTATGCTTTGCATAGAAGCCAAGAAATATGTCAATAATGCGCCAACTATAGCGGTTACAGCTGAAACAAAATTGAAGGCCAAAGCCCTTTTGCGACTTAACCCTCCATAAATTAGCACTCCGAAATCACCTAATTCCTGCGGAATCTCATGGAGAAGTACAGCTACAGTTGTGGCAAAGCCTAACCGGTAACTGCCGGACGCTGCGGAAACAAAGTAGGCGGCTGCAATTATCATTCCGTCAATGAAGTTATGGATTCCATCTCCAATAAGGTTTAGATATACAAAGGCGTGAGTTGGGCATTCTTTCTCGTGACAGTGACGCCAGTAAAAGAACTTTTCAAGGGCAAAAAAGACGATTATGCCAGCTATTACGTAAAAGAATACCGTTGACGCATCTCCTTCAGATGTTAGGGCTTCCGGCAGCAGATGCAAGAAGGCTCCACCAATTAACGTGCCGGAGGCAAAACCAACCAATAGCATTGTTATGCGGTTTAGCCTCTCCTCTCGCATTCCAGCGAAGATCAGTCCCACGAAGGCTATTAAACTCACAATCGTCACGGATGTGAGAATGATTATTAAATCAATCATCAAGCCTTATGGTTTAGCTGTATCCTTATTAGGATATCGGTTTAGGCTTTAACTCTTTGAGCATTTCACAAGCCTTGCACAGTTCCTGTATTGTTGGCTCTCCGCAAACGCGACACTCTCTCAAGGCTTCAGCACCAGCTGACTTTTTCAAAACTTGTCTAATTCGCTCCGCAGCCCTAAACACCGTATATTTTATCCCAGCATGTTTTTCCTCCATCCTATTCAAAAACATTCGGATGTCGCTCCGCATCGCATCTTGGGCATAAGGACATGGCATACTTTGAAACTTTATCCTTTTGACATATGCAAATAGAGCAGTTTCTTTCTCTGGGATTTCGCAGAAAGGCTTGACACGCCTAACAAGTTTTGGATGCACTTCATCCGTAACCGGTTTTTCTCTGGCTATGCGCATGACATCACCATGAAGCATGTTTAGAAGCACTGTTTGAACTTCATCGTCTAACGTGTGGGCGGTTGCAAGCTTATCCGCCCCAACTTTCCTCGCGACGGTGTTCAATGCTTTTCTTCTTAAAACTCCACAGTAAGCGCATGGTGTTAACCCTTTTTTACCGCTCACTCTAATATTTTCAACAATTTCATCAAGGGTGAAGCCGTAAAGCTCCTTAAACGAAATTATATAATGCTCAACTCCAAGTTTTATGCAGTTTTCTGAAGCAATTTTTAGAGCTTCATCTCTATAGCCGGCAATTCCTTCATCGACTGAAACAGCTACCAGCGAGGCTTTTGGATAATCATGTTCTATTTTTGCTAGTATGTGTAGGAGACTAACGCTATCCTTGCCGCCTGAAACCGCTACGGCTATTCTATCGTCGAAGTCGAACATTTTGTATTTGGCTATGGTGGCTCTAACCCTGCCCTCGATGGACTTAACGAAACAGCCCTTGCAAAGCATTTCGCCAGAGTACTGCCTATAGAAGAAGGCTTGCTTACGTTTGCAAAATGTGCAGACAGTATTATTCATAAGCGATGTCACTTGTTTAGGTTGCTGTTTACGCTTAAGGTTTTTAAACGTGATAAGGGTTTCTCAATGCTGAAAGTGAAAACACTTGGCTAAGAAACCACAGCGACGCCTAGAGTTCAATGAAGTCAAATATACAAGCAAAAGATGGAAGCTCCTTGAAGAACTTAGGGCCAAAGCAATGTGGCTTATGAAGGCGCTGGAAAGCTTCAACATAGAATGCATCGTTCACGGCAGCATTGCCAGAGGAGACGTGACAGAAAAAAGCGACGTAGACGTTTTCATACCAAACCAACCATCATCCTTTCTTGTGGAGGCAGCCCTTGAAAGGGCTGGCATAACGGCTAACAGGCGGCTTGTAGTGCAGGCTACACCAGTCTACGCCATGAAAGGCTATATTGAAATAGATGAAAAAACCAGCCTTTCTTTTCCGCTTATGAAGATGCGCAGGGTGGAACGCGAATTCTACCGATTCAGCGGAGAAGCTACTTTAAAGGACTTAAAGGCTGGACTACGTTTTCCAGGTGTAGACAAACGCCTAATGCTTATTGAACCAACAGATGAAGGGCATAGGGAAAGCTCTATATTGGGATGTGAAGAGCGTATCGCAAAGCTTCTTGGAATATCTGTGGAAACAGTTCTTGACAGGGTTCACGCCCTCCTAAGAAGGGATGAAGTTGGTAGAACAGGCGTTTTCATTGAGCGCGAACTGGCTGAAGGCGAAACCTTTGAACAAGCACTAAAAAAGCTTGCGGAAGAAAAACCGGCGGTACGGAGGAGATTAAAAAGCGTTTAAGCTGTTTGCGGGCAACGCATACCTTAACATGGCAGCAATTCCGCCTAGGGCTGTTAATTTTGCTCCAGCCTCGTGTTCTGTGCTTACAACTAGAATTTTCCCGCCTTTGGCCTCCACATTTTTCATTAGTTGTTCAAGGGATAAGCGTTCTACATCTGACGATTCACGCAGCAATGCGTCAGTCAAAACAAGCAGTTCAACAGCTCCTAAGTCGGTGGCTTTATGCACATCTTTCAATCCATAAGCTACAGTTTTTTCATTTTTTCCAAGTCTCTTCAAGATTTCTTCAATGGCTTCCGTCTCTTCTATGATACGCAGGTGCCTCATAGTTTTGGCTAGAACACCAGACCTTATAGCCTCATAAATTCCGGCAACACCGCTGTTGTTCACGCTTTTAACGTCCACAATGGATTTGGCTATTTCCGGAGCCTCTTTTCTAACGAAATCTACGAAGTCATTTTTGATGAAACCAACACCTATAACGGCTATTGGGTTATGGTTTTCACTCCACGTTTGGCGAAGACTCTCTAGGGCTTTTTGGAAAAACTCTTTTAGGGCTGTGATTCTCTTTTCGGCTTCAAGTTTTCCCGGAAGTCTCGTTCTCTCTTCAACGTTAACTTCAACTCCATATTGAGTTGTTGTGGCCACAACGTAGCATTCATCGTCTATGGCAACTATGATAACTGGTTTTTCAGAAACTTTCTTGGCTGCTTCAAGTCTCTCCACGTAGTGACGGGGCCACTCTTCCTTGACTATGGTCACTGGTGTGTTTAAGACGATGTTTAACGTGTGATGCGCGCCTATGGGAACCGTCTCAGGTGCTTGACAGATGGTTCCATGAACTCTAAGCCTTCCGAGAAGCTTATCCCAAAGTACTTTTTCCACCTTCACGCCAAGGAAAACGGGAACTCTTTCGCTCCGTTTAGTTCTTGCATATTTTTCGTCCTGCTTTATTTCTCGTGAAGTGTAAGCATAAACCTCGTCGCCCTTGTAAATTATATTGTAGAGATGCCACAAATCGTCAAAGGTTTCTGGAATAACCTTCACAAAACCCTTCCTCAAGTTCATTTCCAGAATCTTCAAAGAAAGTTTCCTCTACAGCCAAGGCTATTCCAACTAGTATTTACGGGTCTGGGGCCGTACAAGCTCCTCCAACAAGCTGAGCATATCTGGAACCTTTGTCACAATGTCCGTGAAGGTTATTATACCGGCAAGCTCGTCATTGTTTCTTGAAACCAGAAGCCTCTTAATGCGTTTTTTAGCCATAAGCTTAGCGGCTTCGTTGATGCTAGCGTTTTCGTTGATAGTCACCACCGGGCTGGTCATAATCTGTCTTGCCGTCAAAGTTTCCGGAGCTAAACAAGGCTCAACAACCCTCTTGAGAATATCCCTTTTTGTTATTATTCCAACAGGCCTATCACCTTGAACAACCACCACCGAACCAATGTCAAACTTGTTTATTGTAGCAACAACCTCTTTGACACTTGAATCGGGACGCACGACACGAACATCCTTCGACATAACATCTCTGACAAGGAGGATCCCAGCCAAACTCAACAACCTCCACAATACTGAAATCAACAAGAAACTATTAAAACCTTCCAGCAAAACCCTTAATAGAAAACGTGTAACGTTTAATCTTTGGGCCGGTAGATCAGCCTGGTATGATCGCAGCGTTGGCATCGCTGAGGTCGCGGGTTCAAATCCCGCCCGGTCCATCACCTTTTTGAGGAGTCTAGCTTCCTAGAGTGTGTTACATTTTCTAGTCCGAGCCTCGTAGACGTGGGTTGCCAAGTGTAGAAGGTAACGTTTGGGAAAATTATTTATGAAAAGTTGACGAAAAATCAGTTTGAGGGAAAATGATGTACGGGTATGGAGGAAAAATGCTTCGAATAAATCTAAAAAATAAGAGTGCAACCGTGGAACCTCTAAAGGACAGTCTAATTAGACGTTTTATTGGTGGACGAGGTTTTGGTATCAAAGTTTTGTGGGATGAAGTGCCCGCTGGTGTCGATCCGCTGGGTCCGGAAAATAAATTAGTAATCTCTGTGGGGCCGTTAACGGGCACGAAGGTTCAGTCAGCTTCCCGATGGGTTGCACAGTTTAAGTCTCCTTTGACTGGCATATACTGCAGAAGCGTTGGAGGTGGCTGCTTCGGAGCTGAACTCAAATTTGCAGGCTATGATGCCATAGTCGTGGGAGGTAAATCAGAAAAATCAACGTATGTATGGATAAACGACGACAACGTGGAATTTAGGGATGCAAGTAAGGTTTGGGGCTTGAATACGATGGCCACGAGGGACATTCTCCTAGAAGAAACAGATAGGAAGGCAAGAATGGTGACGATAGGACCTGCAGGTGAAAAACTTGTCAAATTTTCCTCTATTGTAACTGACGATACAAGAACCGCGGGCAGAGGTGGTGGTGGAGCGGTAATGGGTTCAAAAAACCTAAAAGCAATAGTTGTGAAAGGATCAAAGAGGCCTGACGTTTATGATGAACGTACTCTAGACGAGGCAGTAAACGAGCAATTGAAAGCTTACCGGGAGTGGCCAGCCGTACCGCCTGCAGATTTTAGAAGACTAGGAACAAACACCGGTACTTATGTATGGTATGTTACAGGCCATTTTCCGACTTATAATTTCCAGCAAAGAGAATGGGAAGGTATAGAAAGATTTAGACCCGAGATTTTAGAAAGTTACATAATCGGGCACAAAGGATGCTATGCATGTGCGATGCGTTGCGGAAAAATTTTCAGAATTACTAATGGACCATATGCGGGCATTGCATGGGAATTTCCCGAGCTTGAAACTGAGTGGTCTCTTGGAGGGATTGCGGGAGTTAACAACATAGAAGCCATAACATATGCCAATATGCTCTGTGATTTATATGGTTTAGATACAATCTCTACTGGCGTAGCAATAGCCTTCGCCATAGAACTATGTGAAAAAAGTATTATAGACAAAACTGAAACTGATGGACTGGATTTAAGTTGGGGTAAGCCAGAAGTTATAGTAGAACTTGTAAGGCGCGTAGCACTTAGAATAGGAAACCTAGGCAATTTATTGGCCGAAGGGGTAAGAAGGGCTGCTGAGATCATTGGACGAGGCGCTGAAAAATACGCGATGCACATTAAGGGATTAGAGATGCCGGCTTACGATCCTCGAGCAATGAAAGGACAAGGCCTCGGTCTTGTAACTGGAACAATAGGCGGCAGCCATGCAATAAGCTGGAATAAGTTTGAAATACTCGGTGTACCTAAGAAGGTTGACCCCTTTACAGTTGAGGGAAAAGCGGAGTTAACCAAGTATGTGCAAGACGAAATGGCAGTTTGTGAAACTGCGGTATTCTGCAAACTTATAGTAAACCATGACGTGATTAATCCAAAATTCTATAGCAGAGTATTATATGCGGTTACTGGTATTGAAACTTTTAAGGATCCAAAATATCTTTGGACAGTCGGTGAAAGAATATGGAACCTTGAGAGGATGTTCAATGTTAGGGAAGGTGTTGATGGCAAATATGATACTTTGCCCGAAAGACTTCTTAAGGAACCGCATCCAAGAAATCCTGCAAAGGGCCAAACGTTCGAGCTTGACCGTCTTCTTAAAGATTACTATAAAGTCAGAGGATGGAACGAACAAGGCATACCCACTAAGGAGAAGTTAGCTGAATTAGAAATATCCTAGCCCCCCTCTTTTTTGGTGAATTAAATGAGGGTTCTCGTTAAGTTCGTCGGACGACCTTATGATCTAATTAAGGTAAAGAACATTTGGTTTTATTTCGATAACGACGTCGAGGTAACGTTAAAGGGACTTCTAGACAAAATTGAAGCGGAAATGGGAATAAAATTCAATGTAGGTGAAGAAGGCATAATCGCTTTAATCAACGGGAGAAGCATAGATCATATCGGAGGTTTGCATGCAAAGCTAAAAGACCTAGACGAGGTCGTAATCGCCTCAATAGTTGGCGGAGGCTGAATATTGTACATGACCACAAAAATACATTACTTACTCACCAACCCCTTAAATAGAGGTTTTTAAGTTCCATGTGCAAGGTCTCAGCCGTTTAGCTTTTGCTAGCAAGCTCCTTAAAAGAGATTATTATTAAAGCGATAGTTTCTTTCTGATAAAAATGTTATGGAGCTTCCGCATAGCATTTAAGAGAAGACCTCAAAGTAAACTTATGACCGGAATAATTACTCGGAAACTGCCGAGTCATTGCATATATGTCGTGTCTGGGCATCACCCCTTAATAATATTCTTGCATCTGCGATTTTTGCGCCGTTCCGCCATACAATAACAGGATTTAAGTCTATTTGGCATATCTCTTTGTTTTCTATTATGAGTCGGGAAACAGCTGTGATTATTTTCGCCAGCGCATTTGTATCAGCCGGTTCTTGCCCTCTGTACCCCTCTAATAGTTTGTATCCTTTCACTTCCTTCATCATTTTCTTAGCTTCGTCTATGGTTATTGGTGCTGCTCTGAAAGTGACATCTCTCAACACTTCGATGAATATTCCTCCTAATCCAAACATCACTATTGGACCGAACTCTGCGTCTTCTAGGGCCCCAACAACCACCTCTAAACCTTTTGGCAACATTTCCTCTATAAGCACACCCTTTATTTCAACGTTGGAGCCAACTTTTGAGGCGTTAGCTACCACATACTTGAATGCTCTTTCAACCTCTTCGCTGCTGTTAATATTTAAAACTACGCACCCAGAGTCGCTTTTATGAATTATGTCTTTGGAGACTATTTTTAGAACTACTGGAAAACCTATGCCTTTAGCAGCCTTTACAGCCTCGTCGACTGTTGACACTACTGCGTACCGTGGTACTGGTATTCCATAAAGTGAACATAACTTTTTAGCCTCGGGCTCCAATAAAAGGTTTCTGCCTTCTTTTAATGCCTGGCTAATTATATGACTCATGGTCAAATAATTCCTCCATGTCTATGAAGCGTAAGGTTTAGTAGCTTCCAATTGAGTTTGATGTAACATAACTGCTATTGCTTCGACAGCCCTTTCGGGCATAAAATAGTTAGGTATCCCTCTTTCGCCTAGAAAACGCATGGCTTTAATAAGCTCTACAATGTTGAGAAGCCCGGTCCAAGCCACTACGACTGGTTTTCGAATTTCATTGGCAATGTTTGCAGTGGTTTGGGCTATTTCTAGGTGGTGCGTTAGAGGGGAAATAACTAAAATTACATCTACATTTTGATCTGATGCGACAACCTCTAAAACTTTATGGTAAATGCTTAAGTCTTCGAGTGCTGATGCTGTCATATCTATCGGATTTGCCATGGATGCGAACGGTGGAAGCATACTTTTGAGCTTATCGATGCTTGCGCTACTTAGTCGAGGAATTGCTAATCCATGTTCACCACACATATCTGTTGCGATCACGGACGGCCCACCCGGAGCTGTGACTATTCCAACATTGCGACCTCGTGGTTTCAGGGGCGAGGCTAAAGCCATGGAGAAATCGTAGAGTTGTTCAAAAGTGTTAGCTTGGATTATTCCAGCGTATCTGCAAACGGAGTTCCACACTTCAATAGAACCAGCCAGTGCGGCTGTATGTGACTTAGCGGCTAACCTACCTATCTCAGTCTTACCGATTTTAAGGGCGACAAGCGGCTTAGTTGTAGACCTACAAATTTCTATGAATCTTTTTCCGTTCCTTACTTGTTCAATATACATTGCAATTACGTTTGTTTCAGGATCACCTACAAAGTACTCTAGAAAGTCGTTCAGGGTTGTGACGGCTTCGTTACCTGTGCTGACTCCCTTATTTAGATAAGCTCCCCTTATATTTGCCATCGACATGAAACTTGCTAGTAATGAGCCGCTTTGAAAAATAGCGGATATCTTTCCAACTTTTCCATGATACTCTGCCTCTGGAAATGTGCACACATTTTTTGGAGCGCTTAAAATGCCCAAGCAATTTGGCCCAACTATTATCATGCCGCTCTCCTCAGATATCTTCCGAATTTCAAACTCCATGCTTTTTCCTTCCTCAAGAGAACTTTCTGAAAAACCAGCCGCAAGCACTATAGCTGACTTAACACCTTTCAATGCACATTCTTTTAATACTGAAATGCTTGCCTTAGCGCTTACGGCTATAACTGCTAGATCAATGTTGTCCGGAATGTCTAACACACTTGAGTAAACGTTGTAGCCCAGCAATTCCTTGCCGCTGAGTTTCGGATTTACTGGGTAAACTCTCCCAGCATAACCAAATTCTCTCAAATTTTTAACCAAGACATAGCCGATCCTGGCAGGGTTATCGGTGGCTCCCAGAACTGCTATAGAGTTTGGATAGAAAAGTGACCTAAACTTACTCACATATTTCACCTAAGTTTGGCACGTTTCTGTTCTGGTTAGTGGACCATTTAGCCTTTACTTACGGCTTTAACGCCCTCCTTAAAGGCCTTTACGTTTATGTCCTTCCATTTTTCACCAAACCTTGAAACTATGGCCTTGATTAACGAGTTTTCGGAAACATCCAACTCCCCAGTAGCCCAAGAAGCACCTAACATAATAGTGTTAACGACGTTCAATGACCCCACTGTCTTAGCTATTTCTTGAGCATTTACAACATAGACCTTACCAGTGATTTTTGAGAGTTCCTCCACAATAGTTTTAAGGTTTGGATATTTAACCCCCTTAATTACAGCCAGTGGAGGCGGCAATTCAAGATTATTGATTATTATGGCACCTCTTGCTTTAAGATAATGTGCCACCCTAAGTGCCTCAGAAGCTTCTAAAGCAACTATTAAGTCTGCAGTTCCCTCCATAACAAGCGGCGAATAAACTTTGGCCCCGTATTTTACGTGACAAACCACTTGCCCACCCCTCTGGGCCATGCCATGCACTTCTGACATTCTAACTTCGTAACCGTCAAAAATTGCAGCGCTACCAATCAACGCAGCTAAAGTTAATACACCTTGACCACCAACTCCTGACAAAACCACGTTTGCCATCTATCAACCTCCACTTTTTTCAATAGCGTCATATGGACATACTTCCTCGCATAAACCACACCCCGTGCATGTCATTTTATCTATCGAAACTTTCTCGTTGCTTGGCAGCAAAGCTGGACACCCGGTAAGCTTTATACAGGCCATGCAGCCAATACATTTTTCAAGATTTATGCTCCTTTTAACAAGTTTTATTTTTCCATCCCGAGATTCCCGTAGTAGCGTGAGCGCACATTTTCTGCGAGATATTACGACGGCTGGCCCCAAGCCCTTTTGCACATGATCTATGGCCTCAATGATAGCTGAGACCGTTTCTTCCAGGTTATAAGGATCCACTACCTTACAGAATGATGCTCCACAAGCCGTTGCTAAGTTTTCAGGGAGGATTATTTTTACTTTCTCACCCATGAGATTAACCCCTGAAACTGGACTGGGTTGATGCCCAGTCATCGCCACAAGTCCGTTGTCTAAGATTACTAGAACAAAGCTTGAGGGATTAAAGGTGGCATTGATGAGAGCTGGAATGCCTGCATGCATGAAGGTAGAGTCGCCTATTGTTGCGATAACGACTTTTCCTGTGAACTTAGCCAGACCGCACGCGAGCCCTATGCTTGAACCCATGCACAGACTCACGTCTATAGCTTCTAGTGGAGGATAAAATCCAAGTCCATAGCAACCTATATCACTTGGATATATAGCATCCACCTTTCTTTTTTTCACAGCTAATTTTATGGCGTAAAACGTACTTCTATGTGGACACCCCGCGCACAACACTGGCGGACGCGGCGGCGCTTCAACCGCCAATTTTTGTTCTCTCTTGCATTCCAACTTTTTATTTAAGAATTTAGCTAAACCTTCCAAGACCGCTGAGGGGGTTAATTCCCCCACTAGGGGTATGAAAGCTTTTCCATAAACTTTTGTCTTCGAATCTAAGTCGCAACAAAAGCTTTTTACATAGTTTTCAATGAAAGGTTCTAATTCCTCAATAACTAAGACTTTTTCTTTCCCTTCGAGAAAAGATGTCACAAGTTTTTTCGGCAAGGGATACAATGTTGATAATTTTAATAGCGACACCTCATCCTTCGCTTTTAGCGTTTCAAGGGCTTCCATAACGTATTCATAGGCCAGTCCGGAGGCCACCACACCGATGTTGGATTCTCCGCAAACAGAATTGAACGGCGAATTGTCAAAATGCTCCTCAACCAACCTAATTGTATTGATCAATCTTAGCCTCATTTTTCTAGCATTCGCTGGTAAACAGCTCATTTCTTCAGGTTTTTTCTCAAAAGTTCCTTTTTTGCCCACTTTCAATAAAGGACCGAGTTTTACGTTACCTCTGCTGTGGTTTAATCTCGTTGTTGTTCTAACCATTATAGGCATTTTAAACTTTTCAGATGACTCAAAACTGTATATGATTAAGTCTTTAGCTTCTTGAGGAGAGGATGGTTCTAGGACCGGTATGTAAGCATGGGGCCCGTAGAGCCTATTGTCTTGTTCGTTTTGAGAACTGTGGCAGCTGGGGTCATCAGCAGAAACTAGGACAAGTCCTCCTTTAACTCCGGTATAGGTTGCGGTGAATAGAGTATCTGAGGCTACATTGACGCCAACATGTTTCATAGCAACTAAAGCCCTGAGATTACAATAGGCTGCGGCCAATGCTACCTCTAAAGCCACTTTTTCATTGGTGCTCCATTCAACATAAATTCCATAGTCCTTAGACCAAGCTGCTAAAGTTTCAATAATTTCTGAAGAGGGTGTTCCAGGATACCCTGTCGCAGCTTGAACCCCAGCCTCAACGGCGCCACGCGCAATGGCTTCATTACCAAGCATTAACACAACGTTTTTCAAATTAAACCTCCATGCTATGGGATGGATAAAGATTGTTCTATCTAAGTGTTTCGTTAATTATTTCCCGCTTTGCTGCATTAAGGCTTTTTATATGCAAATTAAAAGAGGAAGTCGATCGCTTATCTAATTACTTCTTTACGACGGCAGCAAAACTCCTAAGAAAAATTTATTTTGATTACTCCCTAAAGTGATCTTATGCAAAAATTAATTTTCGTAAGTTTCCCCATAAACGATCCAAAAGTTTACAAAGTTTTAGAAAATGAGGGGTTTAAAGTAATTTTCGGAAGGAAACCTTCATCACCGATTGCTAGCGAGAAAGAGACATATTCAGAAGACGAAATCATTGAAAAATGCAGGGAAGTGCACGCGATTATTGCTTCTCCAAGATTAAAACTTTCATCACAGGTCTTAAGGTCAATGCGAAAACTTGTCTGCATTTGCCAGCGAGGGATAGGCTTTGATAATGTGGATATTGAAACAGCTTCTGAACTTGGCATACTAGTCACGAACGCACCAATAGAGTTGGATTTTATCAGCGTTGCGGAACATACATTAGCGTTAATTTTGGCTTTAGCTAAAAAATTAAAGAACATTTCCATGCTTATGTCTCAAAAAGATGCATCGATTTATTATGATGAGCGCGTCGATACAATTACATTGAAAAATAAAACAGTGGGCATCATTGGTCTTGGAAGAATTGGTGCTAAAGTTGCGACATTACTCACCCCGTTTGATGTAAAACTTCTAGGCTATGATCCTTACATATCAGAGCAAAAAGCAAAAAGCTTCGGAGTACAATTAGTTGATTTGTCAACATTGTTAAGAGAATCCGATTTTGTCACCATCCACGCTCCGTTAACTAAGCAAACTTACCACTTGATAGGTGTCAGAGAACTGGGGTTGATGAAGAAAACTGCTTTCATAATTAACACTTCGCGAGGAGCAATAATTGATGAAAACGCGTTGATTGACGCCTTGAAAAATCAGAAAATAGCCGGTGCTGCTTTAGATGTTCTAGAAAAGGAGCCGGCAACCCCAGATAATCCCCTGTTAACAATGGATAACGTTATTATCACTCCTCATATAGCCGGCCGAAACAGTGAGTCTCTCATCGAGGGAGAGAAAGTTGCAGTGGACAATTGCGTGAAACTGCTAAAAGGGATCGTTCCAGAGTACGTTGTTAACACAGAAGCTATCCCAAAATGGCGAGAAAGATTGTTGAAGATTTAGCCACATGAAATACCCAATTAAGGAATTGTCTGCTTCGAAATTTTATAAGTAATCCTTTTTGTAATTCCTTTTACCAAATGGGAAGGTGGATTTAATGCCATACTTACTTGTGAACGACATCAACTTATATTATGAAGAAATTGGTAAAGGAGAAACTCTCATTCTTCTTCACGGATTACTTGGATCCATGGAGGATTGGCGCCGATTTATCCCTCTGTTTTCTAAATATTATCGTGTAATTGCGGTGGACCTTCGTGGGCACGGTCGAACTAACAATCCTAAAGGTGAGTTAAGTAACAATCTTTTTTGCAGCGATCTTACAGGGCTTCTAGACATGTTGCACTTAGAGTCTGTTTTAATCTGTGGATACAGTTTGGGAGGGTATGTAGGGCTCATGGCTGCGCTAGCGCAGCCATTTAGAATCAAAGCCCTTGTGATGCATGCGTCGAAAATGTTTTGGAATGATGATATCGTGGGGTTTATGCTCCAGAGACTTAATCCAGATCGTATTCTCGCCAAAACACCTAGGTTTGCCGAGACACTTCAAAAGATGCATGGCCGCGATAGATGGATCTTACTTCTAAAGGAGGCATCAGAGTATCTGCAAACAATGCCGAATGAGGTGTTAGGTTTAAAAGATTTTGGTCGTGTTAATATTCCAGTTTTGGTTTCTGTTGGTGATCGTGATGAGCTAGTTCCTGTTGAGGAGGCTGTGCGTTTTTATCATGCGTTACAAAGGGGTGAATTGCTGGTAATGCCTAATACCCGCCATTCCTTGGATACGGTGCGGGAACAGGTATTTATACAAGCTATACTAGACTTCTTAACCAGAGTTCAAAAATAGGTGCTGTTGAGTCGTTACTAAAAAATGTGGTTTTGGAAGTGTTAAATACTCATTGGATGGACCAGAACTTATCTGTGTATAAATCTACATGTCCCATTATCTATTAGGCTAGATGTTTTGTGTATTTTAATTTCCTCATTTGTCATGTGAGTTTTTATTGTTAATACGTATGTTTGGCCATTTGCATAGATACATTTTGAGGATTCGCTACCTTTATTTATAGAGGAGCCAAATGAAATAGGCAGAGGAAACTGCCATGTCGAAGAAGCCTCCCTCTAAGGATGATGCATTAGAAGCATTAGACTTTATTATTAACGTTCTAAGGGAACATGAGAAGGATTTAGACCGTTTGATAAACGAGTTAGGCAAGATCACCGAAAGACTTGGTGAGGCTGGTGAGTTAAGCGGGAAAATAGAAAGCGTTGAGTATAGACTTACAGATCTTCAAAATGAAATATCTAACTTAATCGCTTATTTGTCAACATCGCAAGCTTCTCATGAATCCCAAAAAGTGCTTGCGCCTTCATCAGTGCAGAAAGCGCAGATTGCCGCTGAAATGCGGGGTCCACCAGTTATACTGCGCTGTAAGCATTGGGAAGATTTCCAAACTTTAGCACGACAGGCTCAGACACTTTCGTTCCTTTACAAGGAGACTGAGAAAGCTTTTCAAGCAGACGCCTTAAAAAATAACCAAATAATAACTTATAGTGGAGAGCTCCCTAAACAAACAGCTCTTTTGAAAAGCTGGCTTTCAAAGCAGCTGGATGTTCCTGAAGATAGAATTCTTGAGGGCATATTAGCTGTAGGTTAGGCTTTGCAGCGTGTCTATTTGTGTTATTCAGCAATCTTTTTATATAGCTTTGAATATTAAATCTTACGACGCTATTCAGGGGATAGAGGTTGAAGGCCGACCAAAAGCAGCCAATTTCGGTTTTTCCGTTTTCGAAGCCTTCTCCTTTCTCCTCGATGACGGAAATGGCTGCTTTTGGTCGGCCAAAAAGCGATGACCACCCCGTTTAATGTTTTTGCGGTGGAGTTTATGGCTGATGAAGATAGGATCACTTTAGAAAAGTTTCATGAGGAGTTTTTGAAGTTTAAGAAAAGCATGGAAGAACTTCGTTTTTTGAAGCTAATTGCGGAGGATTTAAAGAGCTTTAGGAGAATGTTAAGGTTTAAGAAATATGATTAGCCTCCGCCATCTATGGGGTAAAAGTCTTTAAATGTTTTTGTCGCTATTCCTTTTGATGAAACATGGGAAAAGCTAAGCGGGAAGTATATCTTTTCAACACTTTGACGCGGAGAAAGGAAAAGTTCGTTCCAATGGAAGAGGGCAATGTTAGAATGTATTGTTGTGGTCCCACAGTTTATTGGTACGCCCACATAGGCAATTTTAGGACATACATATTTGAAGACATTCTCCGAAGGGTCTTGGAATTTAATGGCTTCAGGGTAAAGCATGTGATGAATATCACGGACGTGGGACACTTAACTTCGGACGCTGACGCTGGGGAGGACAAAATGGAGGTTGGTGCCCAAAGGGAGAGAAAAACTGTTTGGGAGATAGCTGATTTTTACACAAAGAAGTTCTTCGAAGACGCGGAGAGACTTAACATTCTCAAGCCGACGATAGTCTGTAAGGCGACAGACCACATTGCTGACATGATTGACTATATTCGTAAGCTTGAGGAAAAGGGCTACGCGTATATAATTGACGACGGTGTCTATTTCGACACTTCTAAGTTGGAGGATTACGGGAAACTCACTGGAATGGATTTCGAGAAGTTGAATGAAAGTCTGAAGGCTGGAGCAAGAGTTGAATTCAACCCCAACAAAAGGCATTTAACAGACTTCTGCCTTTGGCGCTTCTCTCCAAAGGACAAAAAGCGGCAGATGGAATGGAATTCTCCTTGGGGTGTGGGTTTTCCTGGATGGCATATAGAGTGCACTGTCATGGGGATGAAGTATTTAGGCGAGCACTTTGACATTCACTGTGGAGGCATAGACCACATACCAATCCACCACACAAATGAGATTGCGCAAGCTGAAGCTTTGACTGGCAAGCCTCTGGCGAATTATTGGTTGCACGGAGCGTTCTTAGTTTTTGGCAAATCAATGAAAATGGCAAAGTCCGCCGGAGAGATAATCACGGTTCAGACGCTGGTGGATGAGGGATTTGATCCGTTAGCCTTTAGGTACCTGTGTTTGACAGCTCACTACAGGTCTGAGCTTGTTTTCACTTGGGAAAGCTTGCGGTCAGCTCAGAATGCGTTATTCACGTTAAGGGAGCATGTTAGAGACTTGGCTGAAAAATTGGAGGAAAATGCGGGTAAAAGCTCAAAGTATGAGGAATATTATGGAAGTTTTATTGAGGCGATAAATGACGACTTAAACATGCCTAAGGCTTTAGCCTTAACATGGACCTTGGTCAGAGAGGAGAAAACTTTGACTAACCGTGAAAAGTATGATTTGCTCATGGAGTTTGACAAAATCTTTGCGTTGGATTTGGCCAAGGAGGTAGGAAAGAAGGAGGGACTGCCGCCAGAAGCTGAAGAACTTATCCAAAAAAGGGAGGAAGCGAGAAAAGCTAGGGACTGGGCTACGGCTGATAGAATCAGAGAGCAGCTGCGCGCTATGGGTATAATAATCGAGGATACACCGCAAGGCGTGAAATGGCGAATAGTGAAACACTAATTTTCTTTCCCATACATGTTCCAGTCAGCGGTGGCATATTTCTCCTTGCAAAGTTTTTCAGCTAACTCCTTTTCGTATGGTGTTAAGTTTTCTTGCTGAAGCGGTGTTTTCAATGTTTTTCGAAAGCCTTCAATTAGGGCTTTATGAACTGTTTCGAGTGAAATTTCCTTGCCAAGCTCCGCTTTTATTGAGGTTATTTTGTTTTTAGCCACGTTAACAACTTCCATGCATGTTTTTGCCCATGGAACTTTCAAGAAAGTGAACATTTTCTCTAGGTTAACGTCCACCAACATTGTGCCATGTTGTAGGACTACGTCGGCCTTATGACATTGAGCGCTTCCTGAAATTTTTTTGCCGTTTACCGTCAAGTTCGGACAGACTTTTGGGTTGCCTTCATTGAAGTCTGCCTTTAAACCTAAAACATTAAGGGCTTCAACTATGCCTGCATAGATTCGCGCATAAACCTCAGTTATGTCCTTAGCGTCTAGGTCTTCTTTGCTTACGACTACACTGTATGTGATTTCACCTTCAGCATCATGGTAAACGGTGCCTCCGCCGGTTACGCGTCTAACAACGTCCACGCGATGTTCAAGACAGTTTTGCAGATAAACCTCGTTTTCTATGTTCTGAAATCTTCCAATAGAAACTGCCGATGGGTTCCAGCGGTAAAACCGTATAGTGTTAGGCACAAGCCCCTTTATCCTCGCATTTAATATAGCTTCGTCCACAGCCATATTCATGTAAGCGTTATGTGCCTCAAGTTTCAATAGCCTCCAGCTGGCCATTTCTAGCACCCACTATATCAGCTCTGGCTTTTGGCTTAAAATCTGTTTCTCCCAAAGTCTAGAAAGTTTATTGCATAATATAGTTGTCATTTAACCAAGACTGATAAGGGCTAAGATTCAATACAGCATTTGAAATAAAGGATATTAAACCGTCTAAGGGTCTAAACTGACCTATAAAGAGCAAGCTGAGTGAGAGGTGAGAAATTGAAAAAAGTTTGGTTTATGCTGATAGCTTTAGGTGTGCTGTCATTTGCCTCCTATATCTTTGAAGCGAAAGCAGGTGATACGGTTGTTGTGTTGCCAAACCACACGGGATGGTATGATGCCATAGGCTATTATCGCGTTTCAGGAGAAGTAGAAAATTCCAGGAATAATGCTGTGAAGGATGTTTGGATCACTGTAAATTTCTATGATTCAAGTGGCAACATGATAGGGACAGCCTACAACCATGCATATCTGCATGTCCTCTTACCGGGGAGAAAATCTCCTTTCGAAGTGCTTTTAACAACGGCGGCGGCAAGCCGGGTTCACCATTACAGCTTAAACGTTGTTGCAACGGACACAGATCCGGTTCCAGAGGGCTTAGAGATCCTTTCAAGCAGTTCTCACATCGAGATTTCAGGTGACCTAGTTGTAACGGGGAGTATAAAGAACATTGCCCAGAACACGGCACACAGCGTAAAAGTGGTGGCCGCTTTCTACAATGCAACTGGGTATGTGGTGGCGACGTCATACGCATATTTAAGCTCCCAAGATTTGGGTTCAAATGAGATAGAATCCTTTCAGATAGTGCTAAGCTCTAGTACTGGCAGGGTGCAGCTGGTGTCAAGTTATTCTTTAACTGCAGAGTCTTTGGAGTATTCTGTGGTTCCGGAATTTCCGTCGGCTGCAAGTTTATCAGCAGTTTTAATGGTCTCTCTTTTTACCGCGGCAATTACAACATTCAACCGTAGAGCGCAAATAAAAGGGATTTAACATTTTTTGGAGCTTTTTCAAGCCAATAGTGGGGCCTTCCCCTCTAGTTTTTACGGTTTAGGCTTCGTTCAGTTTAAATATTAGATGTGTGATTAGACGTAGCGAGAGGATAACCGAGGCTATGGGTTCAAAGTCTCCAAGAGGTGAGTTTGCCGCTAGAAAGTTAGCGGCAAAACGGCAAAAGTTCCGTTGGAGTAGCATGTACTATAAAAGGCGAATGTTGGGTTTAGACGTTAAGGCGGATCCTCTTGAAGGTGCACCAATGGCTAGAGGCATAGTCCTCGAAAAGGTTGGTGTTGAAAGCAAGCAGCCCAACAGCGCCATCAGAAAGTGTGTTAGAGTCCAACTTATAAAGAATGGTAAAGTTATTACGGCTTTTCTGCCCGGAGATGGTGCTCTAAACGTTGTAGACGAACACGACGAAGTTCTAGTAGAGGGAATAGGTGGTTCTCGTGGAAGAAGCATGGGCGACATCCCGGGCGTAAGATGGAAAGTTATAATGGTTAACGGAGTTTCGCTTAAAGAACTTGTGCTTGGTAGGAAACAGAAACCGATGCGGTGAAAACCTTGAGCAAAGAACAGAAAGAAGATAAAAAAGAAGAGACAAAAGAGATAAAACTTTTCGGAAAATGGAACTTCAAAGAAGTTGAAGTCAAAGATCCGGGATTAAAGCGATATATATCGCTTAAACCTCTTGTGATTCCCCACAGCATGGGGCGTCACGAGCACAAGCGTTTTGGAAAGGCAAACGTGAACATTGTGGAGAGGCTTGTAAACAACCTAATGCGTCCAGGGAAAAATGCAGGCAAAAAGGCTAAAGCCATAAACATTGTTAAACATGCCTTCGAAATCATTCACCTACGCACTGGGAGAAACCCCATAGAAGTTTTGGTTAGGGCCGTTGAAAATTCTGCACCATGCGAGGACACTACGCGAATAGCTTACGGTGGAATAGTTTACCATTTATCCGTGGACATTTCGCCCCAAAGAAGAGTTGACCTTGCTTTGCGACACATATGCGAGGGAGCACGGCAAGCAGCCATGCATAATCCACGTTCCATTGAAGAATGCCTAGCTGAAGAGTTGATTTTGGCGGCGAGCAACGACATGAAAAGCTACGCGGTTTCAAAACGTCATGAACTCGAAAGAATAGCCATGGCTTCAAGATAGCTTCCACTAAGCCTATTTTGTGTGGATTTCAACAACGTCTCCATCCTCTAAAATGAAGGTAGCTCCTACCTTCTGTGGGCTAAAGACCAGGCGTTTTGCCCAAACCTTTGCGTAAGCAAATTTTTCGCTGAAGTCGCTATGAATGTTTCTTGCCAAATCATGAATCGTGGAGCCCCTCTTTAGGACGAATGGTTTCTGTGAGGGGCCCCTTTCGCTTGGCTCTTTTGTGTAAACACGTATTAAATCTAACGTATGAAAAAGTGTTGTGCCGATTTTTTCCAAGCCCTGTCCAGTTTTACATGAAACAGCGATTATTGGAAGTTGCCCGTTAACCTCTTCCTCTAGAAGCTTTAGGTTTGCATACGCGTTTCCTGCATCGATTTTGTTTGCCACTATTATAGCTGGCTTGTAGGTTGTGCTCTCAAAAATGGCGTCTTCAACATCGTCTAAAGCGGCTTCGCCGTAAATTTTTACAATAGCATCTGAAACTCTATAGCTTTTAAGAAGCTCCTCAACATCCTTGAAAGTGCAGTTTAAAAGCCTCCCAAAAACTATTATGCGTAAACCGGCGCCCATAAACTTCCTCTCAATTTCAACCCGTGCTTTTGGTTTACAGACCAATATCCGCGTTTTCTCTAGCTCTCCAAGGATTATGGACAATTGTTCCATCGGATTTTGCGTCAAATCCACCATGAGAATTAAGCCGTCAGCGTTTCTAGCTAAGGCTAAAGTTTGAAGTCCCCAAGCTTTTCCTTCCGCCGCCCCTTCCATGAGTGCTGGGGCCTCAACCAACTGGAACTGGATATCTTCGTAATTGAGCATTCCAGGAACCGGCTCTCTAGTGGTGTAGGGAGCGGGTGAAACCTCAACCTTCGCGTTTGTTAAAGCCGCGAGAAAACTGCTTTTACCCACATTTGTAAGCCCTAGAATAACAACTTGAGCGGCTCCTTCTTTTTCTAGGAAAAATTTAGGGCCGCCACCTCTGCCAGCTTTTCTACGTTTTCCCTCCTCGATTTCTTTACGCAGAACAGCCATCTGCTTCTTAACTTGCGCGCAAAGTTTAGCTGTCCCTTTATGCTTGGGAACAAGGCTCAGAAACTCCTCCATAAGCCTAAGTCTTTCTTTCGGATTTCTCGCGGCTGAAACCTCAGCCCACTTACGCTTAGCTTCCGCCGGCAGATTCGTCGGCATAAACTGTACTCGTCCCGAAAATCCCTTATCCCAATAACGCTAATATCCGTTTCGAAAGACCACCGGATACTATTACGCTAAAACCGCAGCAAAAGCCGAAAAGCTCGCTAATTTTAAGGCTGTTTCTAATTATAAAATTGACAAGCTGGAAATCATAAAATGCGGAAACCACCACATTTCAGAGCCATATAATTAAACGCGCAGATATGATAAACTTAAAATAATTGAATGAACAGTTGTGTAAACGAATTCACTAAAAATAGGAAAATTTAGAAATTTAAAATGAGGGAGAGAAATGAGTAGGCCAGAAAAACCCCACTTAAACCTTGTGATCATGGGACATGTTGACCATGGAAAATCAACGACAACCGGACACCTACTGTACTTGGCGGGAGTCGTCGACGAAAGAACAGTGAAACAATATGAGGAAGAAGCTAAAAAAATGGGCAAGGAAACCTTCAAGTTCGCTTGGATTCTCGACAACCTTAAAGAGGAGCGGGAAAGAGGTTTAACAATTGATCTGCGTTTCCTAAAGTTTGAAACTAAGAAATATTACTTCACAGTCATCGACGCTCCAGGTCACAGAGACTTCGTTAAAAACATGATTACAGGTGCAAGCCAAGCTGACGGCGCCATTCTTTTCGTTTCAGCTAAAAGAGGTGAATTCGAAGCAGGTATAGGCCCGGGCGGCCAGACCCGCGAGCATGCTTTCTTGGCTTTTACTTTGGGTGTTAACCAGCTCGTCGTAGCCATAAACAAAATGGACGACCCGACTGTCAACTGGAGTCAAGAAAGATACAACGAAATTAAAAACGAAGTCAGCCGAATGCTGAGGATGGTAGGCTACAAAGTCGACAAAATTCATTTCGTGCCTGTTTCCGGGTGGACAGGTGACAACCTTGTTAAGCCAAGTGACAAGATGCCATGGTATAAGGGGCCGACACTGCTAGATGCTTTAGACACTTTCGAGCTTCCACCTAAACCCCTAAACAAACCTTTGCGAATTCCAATTCAAGATGTTTACAGCATAACGGGTGTAGGCACGGTGCCGGTAGGCAGGGTTGAAACCGGCGTCCTTAAAGAAGGTGACATAGTTGTCTTCATGCCAGCCAATAAACAGGGCGAAGTAAAATCGATAGAAATGCATCATACAAGGATCCCGAGGGCTGAACCTGGTGACAACATAGGCTTCAACGTGAGAGGCATAGCCAAAACAGACATAAGACGGGGAGACGTATGCGGCCACGTTAACAACCCGCCAACCGTGGCAAGAGAATTCATTGGCCAAATAATTGTAATATACCATCCGACAGCAATAGCCGCCGGTTACACACCAGTCCTACACTATCATACTGGGCAAATGGCTTGCAGATTCACAGAACTAATCAAGAAAATTGACCCCCGCTCTGGACAGGTTGTCGAAGAAAAACCATCCTTCCTCAAAACTGGGGACGCTGCTCTAGTGCGGATGGAACCGCTCCGTCCAATATCTATTGAAACCTACGCAGAGTTTCCAGAGCTTGGAAGGTTCGCCGTCAGAGACATGGGCACCACAATCGCCGCAGGCATAGTGAAAGAAATAACCAAGAAAGGCCTACAATAAACACCTATCCCCTTTTTATTTAGCAAGAAGCTAAAATAGCAGCTTTTAACACACTGCTATAGGCACCGTTCAAGCTGTTATGAAACGCTAGCGAACCGTAAGAGAAAATAATCTCTAAAAGTTCAGCATATAAGTCAGAGTTGATATTATGTCCGGAGCTGAAACGCTGTTGCCATATTTAAAAGAAAAGAAAAGTAATGAATTTGAACCTACAATAATCGTGGACAGCCGCGAAGCAAGCAGCGCTGAAAAAATCGTTAAAGGACTTAGAGAACGCGGCGTAAACGTGAAAATCGAAGCTTTGGAAAAAGGAGACTATATTCTATCCGACGTTTGTGCTGTTGAACGCAAGAGGGTTCAAGATTTTGTTTACACGCTTACACACCGCTACCTTTTTGAACAGCTTTTCAAGCTTAAAGAAGTTTACCCAAAAGCGTTAATTCTCCTTGAGGGTTACATGCCCATAATCTACAGATTCAGCAGAATAAAGCCGGAAGCCGTTTGGGGCGCCTTATTCAACCTAGCTAAAAATGGCATAGCCATAGTGAACACTACTTCTCACAAGGAGACTGTGGATTTTCTCTGCATCGCTGCCCGACAAGAGCAGATTGTTGAAAAACGTGTTCCAACAGTGCATCCCGTCAAGAAATGCGAAACCCTCGAGGATGCCCAAATCTTTTTCGTGGCAAGTTTACCTAATATCGGAAGAGAAAAAGCCATAGCAATCCTTAAATCTTACCAAACACCGTTAAACGCATTCTTAAACGTTGACAATTGGCCAAAAACAGTTTATGGGCTTGGCCCAAAAATAAGCAGCAGGGTTAAAGAGGTGCTAAATACGCCATTTAAAGGGTGAAACGTCACATGGACGTAGAAATCGCCTCAACAAAGAAGGTTACAGTATTAGGGTTGGATAAACGTAACATAGGTGACATTGCATGGTGCGCCACAACATATGGCGCGAATAGGCTTTACTGGATAAACGGCTACTTGCTATGCCTAGAGGTTTACGAGAAATCCTTCGAGCATGAATTGAAAAACCGTGAGTTTCCAATAAGCCAAATCTGCTATGCAGAATTTCCAAAATACGAGAAAATATACGAGGTAGACAAGAGCCTTCAAATTCCAATAGTGAATGTTTCAGACATGAAAATCTTCAAGAACCTATTGAGGGCTATAAAGGAAGACGCGGAAAAACAAGGCTAAAACTTCTTCAAACGCTGAAAGAAAATCTTTATACCACACCTTTGAACTTTTTTGTGAAAAGCCATTTTATATATAAATGGGAGAAAACGGTAGAAAAGAGGAGTATTTGACCTTAAGCTTCACTTTCCTTTGAACAGAGGCTTTCGCTTTTCGACGAAGGCCGAAACTCCCTCTTGGAAGTCTTCTGTTGAAGCGACTACGCTGAAGCCTTCCCTTTCCAGCGCTATTGCAGCGTCGAGACTCATTTCATATCCCTTATTCACTAAGGCCTTCGCCACTTTAAGAGCTACTGGAGCTTTCTGGGCTAGTTCCAGGGCAAACTGTCGTACAACTTCCTTGAACCTGTCTGGAGGTGCCGTCATGTTTACAAGGCCAAGCTGCTCCGCTGTTTTTGCGTCAATCATTTTACCTGTAAAAATAAGCTCTTTAGCCTTGGTCATGCCTATTAATCTGGTGAGTCTTTGAGTCCCACCCCAGCCGGGAATTAGCCCAATATTTATCTCAGTCTGCCCCATTCTCGCGTTTTCCGAAGCAATGCGGATGTCGCATGCCATCGCCGCTTCTAGGCCTCCGCCTAATGCGTAGCCATTTATAGCCGCTATAACGGGTTTTTCAAGATTTTCAATGGTGCTGCAAAGCTTTCCGCCAATTTGGGATAGTTCCCTGGCTTTCAAGGCATTCATCTCCCTCATGGTTTTGATATCTGCTCCAGCTGAAAATGCCTTTTCGCCAGCACCTGTTAACACAATAACCTTCACGTTTTCGTCGGCTTCTGCGTCTTTAAGGGCTTTAAGAATCTCGTCTATAACGTCGGCGTTAAGGGCATTAAGGGCTTCAGGCCTGTTTATTGTTATTGTGGCTATGCCCTCGCTTTTCTCGTAGAGTATATGCTTAAACTCCATCGGTTTTTGTCTCCCTACTTTTGCGTCCAATCGTAAAAGCCCTTGCCGGTTTTTCTTCCAAGAAGGTTAGCTCTAACCATTTGTCTCAGCCCGGGATGCGGCTGAAACCTTTGGTCAAGCTCACGCTGTAGAACTTCAGCTATGGCCAGGGTTGTGTCAGCCCCTACGTAGTCCAACAGCATAAGAGGCCCCATGGGCCAATTCAATCCAAGTTTTACGGCTTTGTCTATGTCGTCTCTGTCGGCGACACCCTCCCAGTACAGGGCTACGGCCTCATTTAAGGCTGGTATAAGTATGCGGTTGACGATGAATCCTGGACAATCTTTTTTCACTAGAACTGTTTCTTTCTGCATTCTATGGGCTACGTTTAGAACCGTTTGCACAGTTTCATCTGAAGTTTTTGCGCCTCTTACCACCTCAACAAGCTTCATAAGTTGAGGTGGATTGAAGAAGTGCATCCCACAAACTTTTTCCGGACGGTTTGTGGCTGAAGCAAGCTCCGTTATGCTCATGGATGAAGTGTTAGAAGCGATTATCGCGTGAGGGGGTGCCATGGCATCAACTTCACGGAAAGTGGTCTTTTTTAACTCTAAAATTTCCGGGATAGCCTCAATGATCAAGTCAGCTTTTGAGACGGCCTCTTTCAGGTCAGTGGTTGGATGTATCCGCGCCAAAACCTCGTTATACTCAGTCTCGGTTATCTGGCCCTTACTTAGGAATTTTTGCAAGCTGCTGCGAATCATGTTTAAGCCGTTTTCAACAAAACGCTGTTCAACGTCTCGTAAGTAGACCTCGTATTTGCCTATCTGTGCCGCCACTTGTGCAATACCATGTCCCATCAAACCGGCACCTAAAACGGCGATAGTTTTAACTTCCATATTACCTCACCAACATTTCCAGCGAGGAGATTTTGCATTTCAAGTTGATAAAAGGCTTTCTAAAATAATTCCCTTAAAAGTTGTTTGAGGTCGTTTCGTGATGAGGTATCTCAAGTTTGTTACAGCTTAAAGCTCTAGTGGAGCCCCGTATAATTCTCCAAAAAATACTTCGTTGAAGGCTTTTCTGGGTCTGGGAGGTGGATTTTCTGCTGGAACACCTATTGGTAGAAGCGCTATAACTGCTAGATCTTCCGGAACCTTGAGAATTTTCTTCACGTCCTCTTCGTTAAATGCCCCTATCCAGCATGTACCATACCCGAGGTCTGTAGCAGCCAATACCATGTGTTCAACCGCAATCATTGGATCTTGTTTGTAAGGGATTCTGGTTTCCGCAAGCTTATAAGGAAGCTTTTTAGGCAAGGCTTTAGGGTCTCCTAAAGCAACAACGACAACGTCAGCATCCGCTATAAACATCTGGTTGCTAGCTGCAACAGCCAAAGCTCTTTTTGTTTCCGAGTTTCTTACGACAATGAACCGCCATGGCTGGCGGTTGCCACCAGAAGGCGCTAAACGGCCCGCTTCAAGAATCTTTTTTAAGTCTTCATTAGGTATTGGAGCATGTTTAAACTTTCTTATGCTTCTCCTTTTTTCTATGACCTCAAACAAGTCCATTAATTATCCCCCTTTCCTTATACGTTTTTGCATCCTTGAGCTTTAGATGGCTTAATTCTTATATAAGGGCCTTGTTAAATAAAATGCGTTGATCCCATGTTTATCTAACGGAATGTGATGTCATGCGGAAAACAATCTTTAAGAAGCTTGAGGCGCAAGGGTTAATAGCTAATTATAATCGTTTGAGGAAAAACCTTCCACCGAAACTTCCTGACAGAGTTTTTATTTGGGATGAAACCTTAAGAGAGGGTGTTGAATCCCCCACGGTGTTTTTGACTTATGTGGAAAGAGTTAAGTTAGCTAAACTTTTGGATGAAGCTGGAGTCTCCGTTATTAATGTCGGTTTCCCCGCGCTTTCAGAAGAGGAGAAGAATGCTGTTAAAAGAATAACCAACGAAGGTTTTCAGCAGGCCAGCATAGCCGCTTCAGCACGCGCCACAAAAAGTGATATAGACGCTTGCCTCGACTGCAACATAAAAGAAATTCCAATAGTTACCCCGTTTAATGGGCTTAACCTCCAGTATAGACTCAAAATGTCAAAGGAGCAAGTTCTAAAAAACACTGTCGAATGCATAGAATATGCAAAGAGACACGGTGTCACTGTTGATTTCGTTTTGGAGGACGCATCAAGAACGCCTCTGCCGGATATTCTGCAAATTTTTGAAGCTGCCCTTAAGGCTGGTGCTGACAGACTCGTCATCGCGGACACCGTGGGATTTTTAAGGCCTTTATCGATGCGTTATCTGGTTTCCCATGTCAGGGACAGCTTGAAACAATCTCTTGGCAAGGAACCGCCTCTTTCCGTTCACTGCCATAACGATTTTGGTTTAGCCACAGCGAACACTCTGGCAGCTGTAGAGGAGGGTGTTGCCTATGTCCATACAGGTATTGCCGGCTTTGGCGAAAGGGCTGGTATCGCCCCGTTGGAGGAGGTTGTCGCCGCCCTTGAAATATTATACAATCTAGATACTGGAGTAGATGTAAAAAAACTTTACAGACTTGCGCAACAGGCGGAGAAAACCTTCGCATTACCCATACAATTTCATAAGCCCATAGTCGGTGAAAATGCTTTTGCATATGAAGTTGAAGAACACGTCGAGGGAATGTTGGCTCACCCGCTTATATATGAACCATTCCCACCAGAAATGATTGAAAGAGAAGCGCAATTATACATCAGTCGAAGCGGTGGAAGACAACTAGTCCAAAAGCGCTTGGAAGCCGCTGGAATAAAGGCCACGCCTTGGCAAATAGATGAAATCGTTAGACGAATCAGAGGCACTCAGGAAAGCCTAGACAAGGGTGGAACTCAAATGATTTTCTACCAAATTAAAAAGTTAATGAAAGAATTGCGCAGAGGCCTAACAGAAGAGGATTTTTGGCAAATAGTGGAACAAGTTACAAAACAAAAGCCCAAGACACCGGTGCCACCAGTGGAGGTTAAGGAACCAAGCCCTTAGATCACAGCCAGTTCAGTAATAACTCGTTTGATTTCTTCCACGCTTAGAGGTCTTGGATAGTTATATATGGGACCGCTTGGTTTCTCATTGTAGTAGGGCCTATTGCAGTTTGGGCAACCGGAGGTTTGAAAAGGCCTCCCGGTTTCAACTATCTGTTTTAAAGCTTGTTTGTCGACGCCATAATCAACTATATGGCCGTCCATGTCAAATTTCATGTTATCAGCTCTCGCCATTCCGTGAACTATCAAATAACGGGCTAGTTGGATTCGTCTATACTGTCCGATGGATGGTTGCTTCATGTTTTCCAACGCGGTTCCAGCGACTGGAGTAAACGCGAAAAGGGCAGGCAGAACACTCATGTTAACACACTTTTGAATCATATATACCATTTCTTTTTCTGTTTCGCCTAACCCCACAATTAGGTGGGTGCTAACTTTACCCTCTCCAAAGACCTTCACAGCTTCTGCTAAAAGAGCTAACTGTCGCCCCATTTTGTATGGACCCCCAGCCGACACGCCCTTAACCTTGTCAAAAATTTCTTCAGTCGCTGCGTCTAACGGTATGCCTATTCTTTCAGCTCCAGCTTCAGCTAAATGCTTTATGTTTTCAAGGTCTAATGGCTGACATGAAATTGATATTGGAACTTTTACGTTGCTGGAAACTTCTCTTAGAAGGGCCGAGAGGTGTGTAAAAACTTTGGGATAGTTTAAGGCTTGAATGCACACGCGTTTCATTCCGCCATTTTTAACGGTTTCCGCCAAGGCTTCGAGAACAATTTCTGTTGGAAACGCTGGCCAAGTAATTCTTGAAAGCATGTCTGCTCTGCCGTGGCTTTTTCTGGCTTGAGGACAGAATCCGCAGTTTGCCGTGCATCTGCCTTTTCGATACGTCATTAGATATGCTGTCGTAGGAGAAGCATCAAGCTTTCCGCTGAGCAAGCCCATAGCTATGGCGGAGCCTAGGGAAACTCGCACTTTCTTCGGAAGCTCACTGTCCAATTTTGCGCCACACATGAGGCTAGTCGATATGCTTCTTTGCTAAAGATTCTAAATTCATAAATATTTTATTGCGTAAACATTCACAAGCCCCTTTTTAGAGTGTGCAAAACTTGCGAAGGTCAAGGCTTGAAAACTACGAGGCCATTTTATCAGCGTTAGCTAAGAGGCCGTTAACCGTCGATAGCATAGCCTACAGAACCAGCATGGACTGTACAATACTTCAGCGACATTTAGAATCACTCTTAAAATACGGACTTGTACATGAGGAAATAAGCAGCGGAAAAAGACTTTATAAAATAACGGAGAGAGGTATGGCGGTTTTCAGAACCCTAAGCTTTCAAAGGCGCTTAGACAATATAACAAAATCTATCAGGACGGTCGGAGTTGAAGCGGCGCCAACCCCACTCATAAGGGACAACGAAAAAGAGAAGGCAAGAGACCAAACTTAAAGAGATTTATTAACCACATTGTATGCTTTACTAAGGAGAAATATGGTTAAAACTCCGGAAACAATTTGGCAAATGCCAAATGAGGAGCTGCTCAACTTTTTAAACACTGGCCTAGAATGTTCAAGGCGTAAAAAAATACGCTTTTACGCTCCTAGCTTCATGCATTACAAGACGGCTTATTTCTGTTCTTCGCCAAGGGATTTTCCAACAATCTCAGTGACTGGGAAAAGCTGCGCGTTAAAGTGTAAACACTGTGGTGGCAAAGTTTTGGAAACTATGTATCCGGTTAAAACTCCGGAAGAACTTTACAATTTGTGCAGCAGGCTTAAGGCTGAAGGAGCTGTGGGCTGCTTGATAAGCGGTGGTTGCCTTCCAAACGGTTCTGTTCCATTAGATAACTTCACAGGAACCATAAAACGTGTTAAGGAGGATCTCGGGCTAACGGTCTTCGCTCATGTCGGCGTTTTAGATTATAAGAGGGCTTTAAGGCTCAAGGAGGCTGGTGTGGATGCAGCTTTAATAGATATTTTAGGAGCAAATGAAACTATTAAGGAGGTCTACAACCTTAACTTAACCGTTGAAAGCTATGAAAGAGCCTTGAAAGCTTTAAACCAAGCTGGCTTGCCCTTTATCCCACATGTTATTGTTGGTCTCCATTACGGAAAACTTAAGGGTGAGTTTAATGCTCTTCGGATAATTTCGCGCTACAAGCCTTCAGCCCTTGTGGTTATCGCTTTCATGCCCATCTATGGAACAGCCATGGCGCATGTGGAGCCACCCAAACCACTAGACATAGCGCGTGTTTTAACCATTGCAAGAATTATGTTTCCGGAAACGCCAATAGCTTTAGGTTGTATGCGTCCTAAGGGCAGGCACAGAACCGAGACGGATGTTTTAGCCATTAAGGCCTGTGTGGATGCCATAGCTTTTCCAGCTGAAGAAGCCATAAAATTTGCATGCGATCAAGGTTTCAAAACAAGTTTTTCATCTTACTGTTGTTCGCAGATATACCTAGACTTTTTGAGGATTAACAGTGTATAATGTCGTTTTTAGGCTTTGTTGATAAAGCATTTGCTTTCTAGGAGGGTTGTGGAAAGAATTAAAAGCTTAAGCCGCTCAATTATTATGTAAGGGATTTGGTGTTCATGCCGAAAGTTAAAGTTGATTGGAGTAAATGTAATGGCGATGGTGTATGTGTTGAAATCTGTCCAGTAAATGTCTTTGAACTTCAAAAGCTGCCGGAATACCCGGACACGTCAAAGTCGGTTCCAGTTAGAGAGAGTGACTGTATAACGTGCATGGCATGCGTGACATCCTGCCCAACACAAGCGATAACGGTTGAGGAATAAAGAGTTTAAGTCGACTCCCCTTTTCTCTTCTATATGGGAGAAGCTAGATTAGATGGTTTAAAGTTTCTAGAATAAAGGCTGCCGCGGCTATAGCCAACATTACTATGCTCCACGGCTTTGTTATTTTGTGGCTTCGCCTATTCATTGCAAACAAGACGAGCGTTACAAGGATTACGAATGGCACAGTTATCAAAATTTCTTGTATAGAAACACTGAAAGACCTTACTAGGGCGACTATTCCAAGCACGAGGGTCATGGTTATAATATTGTCGCCTATCACATTGCCTATAGAGATCTCTTGTTCGCCGCGGAGGGCAGCGGCCACTGATACAGCGACTTCTGGGACAACGCAGCCCAACGCCATTATGGTAATACCAGCATAGAACTGGCTTAGGCCGAAGGTCTCAGCTATTGATACGGCGCTGTAAACCAGAAGAAAAGTTCCGGCTATGAGGGAAACTCCGCCTAAAAACAGAATGGCGGCGGGTTTTGCTACGCCTTTAGGTTTAGGGTTTTCAGGGTTTCCGTTGCCGTTTCCTTTTCGAATGGAATAGTATATGAAGGCTGGGTATAACGCCAAAAAGATAATTCCAATCCACTGGGTTACCATGCCTGTTATAATTGTTAAAACTATTAGCAATACTGCAATTCCAGTCATGAAGAGGCATTCCTTGCTTATAGTAGAATTTTTGATTTTGAATGTGCCTAAGAGTCCACATATACCTATGATAAGGGGGATGTTGTATATGTTTGAGCCTATTATGTTGCCCAGAGCCATTTGCGAAGACCCATAAAAGGCTGCAACCAGCGAGCTTAAAAACTCTGGGGCGGAGGTTACGGTTGCCACAAAAACTGTTCCAACAACAACCTTATGGAGATTTAGATTAGAAGCTAGACACGCGGCTGCTTGAACTATCTTTTTTGAACCGATGTATAGGAGGAGCACACTTGCTATGAAGGTTGCTACGCTCAACAGCAGTATCATTCGTAAACCCAAGCGCTTCTGCTTTCATTTCTCCCAAAGACTCTAAAAGGCCGTATATAACCTTATCTGAGGCAATAGGCCACATATTAAATTTGAACTAGGTCTAATTTGGCTTATATTCCACCGACGATGACGCTAATAGTGTTAAAAGCTTTTAACGTGCTGGCGGAATGAAGACTCTAAGTCTGTTTAACGCATTCAGCCTCTCCCTATCACCGATCTTTGCTTCTTCGACAGCTTTCCTTAGAATTTGGATGGACTCATCCATGGCTTTCCTATCCACTGGATATGGTACACCATCTTTTCCACCGTAAGCGAAAGAATATTTCACAGGATCTTTCCAGCTCGGTTTTTCACCATATATGAGTTCGGCTATAAGGGCTAAGCCGCGCACGGTAGCTACGCCTACACCCTTGAAGCCTAAAAGCTCCTCATAGTTGCGGGGTTGAAACTCATAAACCTCTTGGAGGGCTTTCCAGTTTATGTTAGCCGGCATGGACAAAAAATCTATTTGGTAGTCTACCCATGGCGTTTGAGTCCCCTCTGGAAGCCAGTCTTCAATGGACTTCTGATGGGCTGGGCGAATAGACATGACCAGGCGCATAAGCTTTTTGGGCGGTTCGCATGCTAAGTCCACGGAAGCCTTTCGGCAACCCTCGCTTTCTTTCGCGGTCATGTCTAGGGCTACTTGGCGTCGCGTATCTCCCACAATGGCATTATGCGGTTCAACCACAAAGCTTGCCACGTTTTCTGAAAGCCAGTGATATCGCCTTGCAGTGCGGTCTTGAGGGCACATTCCTTGCTGGACAACTGCCCACCGTCCATTTTCATCTAGAAAAAAGGCATGGTGATAAAGTTGGTATCCAGCTTGAATAGCTGTATTATCCACTTTAGCGCTAATTCTGCTGGCATATTGAAGGCTTGATATTTTGTTGTCTGAGAAACCGAACTTTTCGCCTATTTGCCCAATTTCAAGCGGTGTCTGCCTTGAAATTTTACCCTTTCCACCGCAAACAGCAACGCCATGTTCTTCGGGGATTATAGCTTGCTTCAAAACGCCTGTGACTACTGTCGTTACGCCTGAAGAGTGCCAATCATAACCTAAAACGCAACCCAAAGCCTGGAACCAAAATGGGTCAGACAAACGTTTTAAAAATTCGCCTGTGCCATGCTCGTCGATTATTATGGTTACGATTTCTTTGGCTAGCTTTTGCATGCGAACAACTAGCCACTTCGGCGCTTTACCATAATGAAGGGGTAGCCTCGCCACACCAGTCCTCTGCATTTCACTTATCGCCTATTAAACCCAAGAATATGCTATGCTTTTAGCCTTATTTCTACCTTATCAAAGTCAAGTTTGTAGTTGACATGTTCATAGAAATGCAGCCCTCTCGTATTGCAACATCTCCTTCCAAAAGCACGCCCCCTCAAGTTTTGGAATCTTTGAAAATGGTGCTGTTTTGATCCTTATTTTTCTAGTCCCCCTATCTCTTATGAATTTGAGTTTAGCGCTTTTATTCAGCTTTTTAACATTTTACATGTTTCTAGAAAGAATTTTAAAGCTTATATTGAGAAATTAAACCTTTAAAAACTGGATTTTCATTGTTTAGATTCTTTTAGTGGTTAATCCGGTTGAAAGATTTGAGTTTTCTCCTCTCGTTCTTGCATAGCACTACTGGATTCTGTATATTTTTGTTTGGGGGTTTATGGATCGTTTTAAATTTTTACTGCACAAATGGTTAAAAGCACCACTATATTTAGTGCATAAAAATAGTCTTAAAACACTAAAAATAATGGCACGCACGCGACGTGAAGCCTTTATGAAATGCCCATACTGCAGTTCAGAAAACATTAAAACTCTTGAAACCCGCGACTCAGCAGACAACACCATAAGAAGACGCAAAGAATGTGGCAACTGTGGAAAACGCTTCACCACATACGAGTATATAGAGGCCATTGAGTTGATGGTGCGAAAACGCGACGGCAGACTTGAACGCTTTGACATAAACAAAATCATTAGAGGCTTACAGAAAGCATGCGAAAAAAGGCCAGTAACCATGGAGCAAATTCGCTCCCTGGCGGAAAAGGTTAGGCAAGAACTCATGCAACTCGGCAAGGAAGAAGTTTCATCCCAAGAAATTGGCGACTTAGTGATGAAACATTTGAAAAACCTTGACCGCGTAGCCTATGTGCGCTTCGCCTCGGTATACCGCAGATTCGAAGAACCCGAAGACTTCCGTCGCGTGCTAAAAGAGGTGAACATAACTTGAAGTTTGTTAGAAAACGGGATGGAAGGCTTGAGCCCTTTGATCAAGAGCGTATAACAAACGCCATTTGGAAAGCCGCTAAGGCCGTCGGCGGAAAAGACCGTGAACTAGCCAAGAAACTAAGCGACCAAGTTGTCGCCGAACTGAAAAAGCGGTTCGGCGAAGACGGTGTCCCCACAGTTGAGGAAATTCAGGATGTTGTGGAAAAGGTTTTAATAGAAAACGGTCATGCGCGAACCGCTAAGGCATACATTCTTTACCGCAAACAACACCAGGACATACGGGAGCTTGCAGCTCTCTTAAGCCAAGCGGACCTTGTAGACCAGTATTTAGAGATGGAAGACTGGCGGGTTAAAGAAAACTCCAACATGAGCTATTCGCTTCAAGGCTTAAACAACTATCTATCATCTACAGTTATCGCCAAATACTGGATAAGCCGAATCTATCCACCTAACATAGCAGAGGCCCACTTTTCAGGCGACATGCACATCCACGACTTAGGTGTGCTTGGGCCTTACTGCGTAGGCTGGGACATAAAGGACTTGTTATTAACTGGGTTTGGAGGAGTTCCGGGTAAAATTGAAAGCACTCCAGCTAAACATTTCAGAACGGCCCTTGGCCAAGTGGTAAACTTCTTTTACACGCTGCAGGGTGAGGCAGCTGGCGCCCAAGCCTTCTCAAACTTCGACACTTACCTCGCGCCTTTCATACGATATGACGGCTTAAGCCAAAAAGAAGTGGAACAGGCCCTTCAAGAGTTCTTTTTCAACATGAATGTGCCCACGCGGGTTGGCTTTCAGACACCATTCACAAATGTCACATTGGACTTGAAAGTGCCAGATTTTATGAAAGATGAACCGGTTATAATAGGCGGAAAAGTCATGGACGCCACTTACGGTGAAATGGAAAAAGAAATGGAAATATTCAACATTGCTTTTACAGAAGTTCTAAGTAAAGGCGACGCTAGAGGAAGAGTATTCACTTTCCCAATTCCAACATACTGCATAACGAAGGACTTCAACTGGGATTCGCTGGTTTCTGAGAAAATTTTCGAAGTAGCCGCCAAATACGGAGCGCCCTACTTCTCAAACTTTGTGAATAGCGACATGAAACCCGAAGATGTCCGAAGCATGTGCTGCCGCCTAAGAATAGACAACCGGGAACTCCGAAAACGCGGCGGAGGCTTCTTTGGAGCTAATCCGTTGACAGGCAGCATAGGCGTTGTAACACTAAATCTTCCAAGAATCGGCTACCTAGCCAAGGATGAGGACGAATTCTTCGAACGATTAGAGACGCTGATGGAGCTGGCTAAAGACAGCTTAGAAATAAAACGCAAAGTTCTAGAACAATTCACAGATAAGGGTCTATACCCCTATTCGAAGCGGTATCTACGCGGTGTAAAAGAGACTTTTGGAAAATACTGGAAGAACCACTTCTCAACCATAGGCCTGGTAGGCATGAACGAAGCCATCCAAAACCTTTTCGGCTACAGTATAGCCACGCCAGAAGGCCTTGAATTCGCAGAAAAAGTGTTAAACTTTATGCGGGAAAAACTCGCCGACTTCCAAGAGGAAACAGGCAACATTTACAATCTGGAGGCTACACCAGCCGAAGGCGCAAGTTATCGCTTAGCTCGCATAGACAAACGTAAATATCCCGATATAATAGTGGCCAACGAGAAGTATCTGTCGAAAGGCGCTGAACCCTTCTACACAAACTCTTCGCAGTTGCCTGTAGACTACGATGCAGATCTTTTCGAAGCATTGGAACACCAAGATAGGCTCCAGCCGCTCTACACTGGTGGAACAGTTTTTCACATCTATCTCGGTGAGCGTCTCTACTCATGGAAGTCCGCAGCAGAACTTGTCCGCAAAGTGACATGGAACTTCCGCCTACCATACTTAACGCTGACACCAACTTTCAGCGTCTGCCCAACCCACGGCTATCTAAGCGGCGAACATAGGCGATGTCCCAAGTGTGGAGTCTGCTGCGAAGTATACTCGCGAGTAGTAGGCTACCTCCGCCCAGTAGATCAGTGGAACGACGGGAAACAAGCTGAATTCGCGATACGCAGAACCTTTGAAAAAGCCGTCATCACGCCTCAAGCTGTGGCAGCTCGGTGACCATCCAAATGAAGTTCAGCGGCCTGCAAAAAACCAGCTTAATAGACTATCCTAACCGCGTGGCAGCAGTCTTGTTCACACCAGGCTGCAATTTGCGTTGTCCATACTGCTACAACTGGCGTATAGTGGTTAATCCACAGCCACCCTTCCTAAACGAGGAAACAGCTCTCCAAATATTGGAAGAACGCAAAAAATACGTGGACGCCGTCGTCATAACAGGCGGTGAGCCAACCATCCACAAGGAACTACCCCGCTTCCTGAAGAGGCTTAAGGAACGAGGCTTCGCCGTCAAACTCGACACAAATGGCTTAAACCCAACAGTGCTTGAAGAGTGCCTCCCATACGTGGATTATGTAGCTTTAGACTTTAAAACTTCGCCAGAAAAATACCGTTTGTTGGGAGCTAAGGAGACAGAAGCCTTTCTAAGAACCGTCGAGATATTAAAAAGTGGAAAAGTGGAATACGAGTTCAGAACCACCGTTGTGCCAAAAATTGTTGAGGCGACGGACATAACACGCATGGGCGAAATAGCGAAAGGCGCCGAAAACTACGCCCTCCAACAGTTTATACCCGGCGACACGTTAAGCGAAGAGTACAAAAACATACAACCATACCCATTGGACATACTTGGGAAGTACGCGGAGATCTTGAAAAAATATGTAGGTAATATTGTAACACGCTTCTAATCAAGCAAGCCCCTTAACAGTGATTAATCAGTGAAAAAATGCATAACCACGTTGGCTTTACTTTTCTTGTGGATGATAGCCACAGCGCCTAACGTAAATGCAGGAAACAGCGCTGTTATAGTCCCGCCAGCGGAAATGTTTTCTTTAAACATACATCTAAACGAGTCAAGCAGTTTACATGGAGGTTTTTATGCCGTAAATGGGACTGTCAACTTTCTGTTTTCCGCTCCAGACGGAAAGGTATTGTTTGCTTCAAACAATACACGCAACAGTACAATAAACTTTTAAGCATCAAAAGCTGGGACATATGTTCTTAGTCTATTAAATCCGAGTAAGGAATATGCAGTACTGGTAGAGCTAAACTATTCCGTCAAATCATGGCATAACATCGGTTTTTGGACCTGTACACTACTCATCAATCTCTCTTGGGTACATATTTTGTTTATGATCTTATCCATTACACTTACTGCGATTGGATACTTAAACGATATACTGGAGAAGTTGCTGGGCGCGAAAATATTGGTTATGAAGGAACTTGTGAGCTATAAAAGCCCGGAATTACCAGTAAGGATAAGAAAAGCAGCAGAGAAAAAATGAGACGTGTTAGTAGGCGGATACGCCTACGAAGCGTAGTTTTTTCAGTTTAACCATCGGCACGGTTGTCGTTTCTAGTGTTAATAGCTCCTTTCCAATCATTGGGATTTCCTTCAAAGCGGATAGCATGCTATCTGTGAAGCGCATGTTGACAATGGGCTTTGTTATTTCGCCATTTTCTATTAGGAATGTTCCGTCTCGTGTCAGTCCAGTTAACACAAGCTTTGTGGGTTCAACTGGGTTAACGTAGTGGAATGTGTTGACGAATATACCATGTTTTGTTTCGGCAATAGCCTCTTCTAAGGTGGTGTCTCCAGGCTTCATTATCATATTGTAGGGCAGGGGCATTTCGCCGTAAAAGTCACCTAGCGGTGGAAGTGCATGCCCCGTGCTTTTCTTGCCTTCCTTGCCTGCTGTAAAGGAGTTGTAGCATATGCTTTTCTCTGAAACCACGCCATTTATTATGAGATCTAACGGCTTTTTTGGAACACCTTCACCGTCCACAGGCACCGCGTAGAGAGTTTTCGGGTTTCTGGCATCATCAACCACGTTAAGTTTTCTGTCGAAAACCTGCTGGTTTGCAAAAAACTTGACAAAAGACTCTCCATCTTGGTAATACCTAGCCGAAAAACCTACATACCCCATGTATTCTAGAATTACAGCCACAGCCAGAGGAGACAAAACAACCTCGTATTCGCCAGGTTCAATCTTTACTGGATGGAGACTTCTCACAGCTTTATCCGCGGCGTCCCCAGCCAAAGCTGCTGGCTTAAGTTCTTTCACCTTCCTAGAGTACTGCTGAGCTGCACCGAAGCCCTCTGATTCACCGTTCCTTGCTATTACTGTGGTTTTCATGTAAGCTAAGGAAAGCTGAGCCCAGGCTGAAATCCCCAAGGAATTTGCAACAGCATAGCCCAGCGAACCCGTGGATAAGTATCCGGCAACAGCGGCTACTTTAGGCGACTTAGAATGGGCTGTTTCAACGGCTTCCACAACCATTTCAGCCCTAAAATCAGGTGTGCACTCGGCTGTTTGCCTATCAAATGCTCCACGCATAGGCTTCCAGGGCTCCGATTCTGGAAGGCTTTGGAAATCCTTGTTTGATGAGGAAGCTCTTGCAATTTTGACTGCTTGCTCCACAACTGCTTTTACACTTTCTTCCTCAAGAGTGTTCGCTTGAACAGTGCTTATCCGCTTATCCCTCAAAACAACTTTTATTGCGATTCCGCCACTTTTTTGGGCAATATTCTGGTGAATCTGAGAGTTTGCAAAACGCGTCAAGGAATTGTCAACCATAAATGCTACAGCCTGCGCTTGACTGACATCCTGTTTTAGGGCATAATCAACAATTTTTTGGGCTATTTCCCTAAGCTCTTCCAGGTCCATACAATCTCTCCTACCCCACGAGTCCAACGCGAACCTTCCGGAAGCGGGCTGTTCCACATCCATGCCCTACATACATTACTTGTCCGGGTACACCTTTGCCGCAGTTCGGTGTACCCCACATTTTCCAGTCGTCTTTGCTTACAGCATCACATGAGCCCCAGAACTGGGGCGTTACACCCATATATGTTGGATTTTTAACCATTCTTTCAATGCTTCCATTTTTTATTAGCCAACCTATCTCAGTGCCGAACTGGAAGTTTATACGTTTGTCGTCTATGCTCCATGAACGGTTCGTAATCATCAAAACGCCCTCTTTAGTGTCTTCAATTATCTCATCCGCCTTATAGTCCCCTGGAAGTAAGTTGATGTTTGTCATTCTTATAAGCGGCAGAGCCAAAGGCGAGTCAGCCCGCATGCCTCCACTGCTCTCTTTAAGACCAAGCTGAGCAGCAGTTTCCCTTGAACTCTGATAGCCCACGAAAATGCCCTCCTTAATTAGGTAGACTTTTTTCGCTTTTATACCTTCGTCGTCGAAGCCAAAGGTTCCAAGTCCAAAGGGCACGGTGGCGTCTGCAACAATATTCACTTTTTCAGAACCGTAACGGAATTTTCCAAGCTTTTCAGGTGTCAGAAAACTTGTACCCGCATAGTCGGCTTCTGTTCCCAAAACTCTGTCAAGCTCCGTTGGGTGCCCGCAGCTTTCATGAATCTGCAGAGCCAGCTGGTCGCCCCGCAAGATTAAGTCCATTTCTCCGGAGGGACACTTTTTAGCCTCAAAAAGTTGGATAAGCTCTTCTCCAACGTTTTTGGCGTGATCCAACAAGGCTAAGGACTCGAAAAACTCGTAGCCGCTTGTAGCGAAGTCTCCACGGAAAGCAGACGGATAAGATCTTACTTGAACTTCTGAGCCTTTAACAGCTATGGCGGATATTCCGCCGCCACACCATGTTATCTGCTGGTTTATCTCGGCGCCTTCGCTGCTCATGAAAAACTTGTTTTCACGGTAACCACGATAGTGAGCATAGGAAACATTCACAAGCGGTGAAAACTCCTTCAAAAAGCGGCTGGCCTCAACTAGAACTTTAAGCTTCTCTTCCAACGAAACTTTGAATGGATCCTTTTTGAAACTTGTGGCATACTTCTCACGATAAATCTTCTCAGCTGCTAAAACAACCTCCTTCTTCTTTAACATGGCACTGGCCTTCGCAATGTCTACGGCCAGCTTGACACAACGTTTAATCTCCTCCTTTGATACATTAACCGAACCTGCAAACCCCCATGCGCCATTGACAATCACTCTTACGCCGAACCCTTTTAGCTGCGAAAAAGATGTCGTTTCAGGTTCGCCATTCTTCACCGTCAAGTTCTCGTTTAAGATTTCGCTAATTCTGATGTCAGCGTAGGACGCGCCTCTTTTAGCAGCCTCCTCTAGGGCTAATTTTCCAAAATCTATGGACATTTGCAACACCATCGCGTCTATCTGGACAGTTTAGATGATGATTCTAGCTCTGATTTTAAGCTTTGGCAAGCGTAAAGTTTAAAGGTTTACATCATGTTAAGAGTCGAATGCTTCCATTAGCAAAGAGGTTTAACTGCTTGAGCGAAGAAGAGGAAACTCTAGAAGAGCGTAAAGCAAAAATTCTAATCAAACTCAGAGGCTATAAACTCATCAAAAAAGAAAAAAATAAAGATTTAGCAAGCTATATTGTTGAGTCACCAAAAGAGGATAAAAAGAAAATCTTAATTTGGTGTGTTCCAGACGAGACTGTGGGCATACAGACTATAAACCGCATGGCAAAAGCCATGAAAGAAGCCGAGGTAGACCATGGAATACTCATAGCAGACGGACGCTACACCAACGCCGCAAAACAAACCGCAAAGAAAAAACGCGTAGAACTTTTGCCAAAAACTTTCCCTGTTTTTGACATTTTCGAGCACAAGCTTGTGCCAAAACATGAAATCTTAACACCAGAGGAACGTGAAAAACTTCTAGCCCAATACAGAGTGAAACCATATCAGCTTCCACAAATAAAAGCTTCAGACCCGGCGGCCAAAGCCATAGGCGCAAAACCCGGTGATATCCTACGCATAATCCGAAAAAGTCCTACAGCAGGCGAACATATTGCTTACAGATACGTAGTAGAATAACAGAACAGAAGAAAGTTTACACGAAAACTATACAACCGAAAAAGGCTTAGAAGTTAGAAATTATTCTCTGTAAGATAAGCATACCCTACGTTCCGTTTTCGGCGTTTGTAGCGTTATTTTTATAAACCAATTCGATGTGAATAGGGAAACACATCGAGATGATAACTCTTGGAAGATGAACACAGACCATCACTCCTCAAGGTTTTAACGGCACTTGTTTTCGGTTTGTTGCTTGGTGTAGCGGCTGGCTTAATAGGCGTCGGCGGAGGCGAGTTTAGAATGCCTGTACTACTTTACGCTATTGGTCTCCCTGTTCTGATGGCTATAACTGTAAACCTTCTGGTGGGCTTGTTAACGGTTATCGTCTCCTTTTTCAGGCGTTTTCAGCTTGGCTTGTTAAACGGACACTGTTTAAATGTGGCTTTAGTCATGTCAGCCACGTCTATCGTTGGAGCCTATATCGGAGCGCTTTTAACCGGAAGGATTCCGGAAAAGCTGTTAAAGCGTGTTTTGGCAGTATTTCTGATAGCGATAGGTTTGAAGATTGGTCTTGAGCCTTTTGTCAATTTCCCCTTTGGATTTGCATTTGCTTTAAGCGTTTGGGAGGAAGCCCTTATAGCAGCTTTAATCGGCTTAGTTATAGGAGTTATATCCGGAGCCCTTGGTGTAGCTGGCGGCGAGTTTAGAATACCAGCGCTCATATACGTTTTCGGTTTAGATATTGTTGCCGCAGGGACAACAAGCCTTCTTGTTTCAATACCAACAGTGGCCTCAGGCTTTCTGAAGCATCAAAACATGGGACACATGAATAGGAAAGCAGCCCTCATAGCAATTGCAATGGGCGCAGGCTCAGTTGTCGGCGCCTTCGTGGGCGCATCTTATGCAGGAGTTGTCGAGAAAGAAATTTTAAAGGTATTGCTCGGCATAATCCTTGTTTTGGCAACCGTGCGGATGGTAACTAAACCTTAGAAGTTTTCCCTCCTCTTTTAACTCATGTAAAATTACAAGAGCCTCGCCTAAAGGTATCCCAAGCTTAGCCGCTAACTCTTGAGGGGTAACATCCGGTTTCTCGTGGAGTATAACGTCTCTAGTGTAAACCTTATGACGCGGATACATAACCATTGCATGAACAGTCTCAACTAGTATGGGCCAAAGCTTTTCCCTTACGTATTCTTCAAGGCCCATAGCCCTTCACAGAGATATCTGTAACATGTGGTTATTCAGTTTATTCTAAAGAACTACCAAGACTTTACGGTCTATTGCCAAACTCCTCAAAGCTTACAATCTTTTCAAGAGGCTTTCGACGCCTAATTAAATGGAGCGTTGCGCCCGTAAAGTCAATTTTCCTTCTCGGATAGCCAATTGCCAATAACGCTACAACACGATAGTTCTGCGGGATTTTCAATGCTTCCCGAATATAATTTTCGTCAAAGCTTCCAACCCAACATGTACCAAGCCCCATGCTTGTAGCCGTTAAAACCATATTCTGCATGGCTATGGCAACATCTACCATAAACCATTTAGGAGAAGCCTTCTGGTCACCGCAGCCAACAATGACGACCGGCGCCTCTTTGAGGAAACCTGCAAACCTAGCTTTAGCAAGTTCTTTCCGCTTCTCAAGGCCGGTGACAACTATAAAGTGCCAAGGCTGAATGTTACTGGCTGAAGGCGCAAGCCTACCAGCTTCCAGAATCCGTAGAAGTGTTTCTTTAGGCACCGGTGTTGGTTGGTAAGCTCTTACCGAGCGCCTCACCTGAATAGCTTCAAACACTTCCATTCAAGACGCCCAAAATGTGGTATGCTTTGCGCCTGAGATAGGTTTTACTGAGTGAAACGTCTCAAAAGGTTTTCCGGGGCAAAGTTTTATCTTTAACTTTCTTGTTAAGCTAAAAATTCCAAGGGATTAAAGCATGATCAAGGCGGTTATCTTCGACCTAGATGGAACAATAGTAAAATTTAACATTGACTATAAAACTATAAGAGCTGAAGTTAGAAGTTTCTTAATAAAAAATGGGCTGCCTGCCTCGGTTTTATCCACAAACGAAAGTATATTTGAGATGTTGGAGAAAATGGAGATTTTTATGAGAAATAATGGTAAAACAGCAGACCAAATAGAAGAAAACCGAAGAAAAGCTTTGACAATAGCTGAAAAATACGAGTTGGAAGCTGCCAAAGCCACAAGCCTACAGCCCGGGATAAAGGAAGTTCTGAAAGCCTTAAAGGATATAGGCCTAAAGATGGGTATATGCACAGTTAACAGTCAAAAATCAGCAGATTACATATTGGAAAGATTTGGAATAAAAGATTTCTTTACAGCGGTGATTACAAGAGAAAAAGTTAAACGTGTAAAGCCTAACATAGAACACTTACAAGCAACCCTAGAAGCCTTAAAAGTAAGCCCCAAAGAAGTTTTAGTTATTGGAGACAGCCAAGCTGACGTCAAATGTGCAAGAGAGCTAAATGCCACAGCGGTAGGCATACCCACAGGCACATCAACACTAAAAGAGCTTATAGACGCAGGAGCGGATTACTTAATAACATCAGTAACGGATATACTGGACTTAGTAAAGCAAATTAATTCCAGAAACGCTTAACAACCGAAGTAAAAAATTCAAGCAACTGAAATTTATTGAGGAAAATTTTGAAATAAATTTTTAGAAATGAGAATAAAAAGGTTATAGAGGCTTAAAGTAGTATCTCGGCCATTGGGGCCACTGTTGAGTCTGCTGAAGTCCCCCGAATTCCATTTTTAAACGCATCCCTATTTTTATTCCATCTAATGGTACATCTCTAATCATTCCCGGAAGTTTTATACCATTTTCAAGCTCGACTATACCCACTGTATATGGAGCCATGTTTTGGAATTGCGGCGGTGCAACGTGAATTATTGTATATGTTAAAAGTTTGCCGGTTGTTGGAAGGTCAACCCATTCAAATTCTGTTGAGAAGCAATTATCACATAGCGGCCGTGGAGGTAAGTGAATTTTTCCACACTTACGACATTTCCCGCCCATTAGCTTTTTCTGGCAGATATTTTTATAAAACTGCTCGATTGTGAAGTTTTGCGGTTGAGCAGTCATACCTCTGTTCACCCCCGCTTATAAATGTGAACTGTAGCTGTTGCCCCTGAACCACCCACGTTATGTGACAAGCCTATCTCAGCGTCTGCCACTTGGCGTTTTTCAGCTTGCCCAGTAAGCTGCAAATATATTTCGTATGCTTGAGCTGTTCCTGTTGCTCCTACCGGGTGGCCTTTTGCTTTCAATCCTCCGCTTGTGTTTACAGGTATCCTTCCCTTAAGCGATGTTTCGCCGCTTTCGGCTAAGCGTCCTCCCTCGCCGGGCTTGCAGAAGCCAAGGTCTTCGTATGCTACTATTTCAGCTATGGTAAAACAGTCATGTACTTCCGCTACATCTATGTCTTCTGGTTTTACACCTGCCATTTCGTAGGCTTGTTTTGCAGCAAGTTTAGCCGCTTTAAGTGATGTTAACTCTTCTCTTTCGTACAAGCCTATCATATCACATGCTTGTCCGCTGCCGATTATATGGACTGGTGCGTCTGTGTATTTTTTGGCCAATTCTGGCCGTGTCAGTATTAGGCAGCTTGCCCCGTCAGTGATTAATGAGCAGTCAAAAAGTTTTAGAGGCCAAGCAATAACTCGTGATGACAAGGCTTGTTCAAGGGTTATCTCCTTTTGAATATGCGCTTTCGGATTTAAGCTCCCATTATAATGGTTTTTCACGGCGACATGCGCCAACTGCGCCTCTGTTGTGCCGTACCTGTGCATATGTGCCGTTGCTATAAGCGCATACAACCCTGGAAAAGTTAAGCCATGCCACTGTTCAAATGGAAAATCTGCAGCCATTGCTAGAAACTCGGTAACCTCAGGTGTGCTTCGATGAGTCATTTTTTCAACTCCACCAACCATAACAACATCACAAAGACCTGAAGCAACAGCGTATACAGCTGCCCTAAGTGCGACTCCAGAAGAACTGCAAGCAGCCTCGGTTCTCGTTGCCGGGATGTGCAACACTCCAGCCCAGTCTGCTGCTATAGCACCGGTGTGTCCCTGATGTTCATAAGATTCTCCCATATGCCCAATGAATAACGCTTTTATGTCTTTTTTAGGATCTAAGCGTGGACAACGTTCATAGGCTTCTTTAGCAGCTTGGGCGAAAATTTCGCGGGCACACAGCCCTTCCAGTTTTCCAAATCTTGATAAGCCTGCAGAAACTATCGAGGCCAGAGGTTTTCCCTTCAACTTAACTTTCCTCCAGACACCTTGGAAAAGAATCATAGTTAAAAACAAGTATTTAAGTTTCTTAGTATCCCATCCATCTTTTCAAGGAAATAACTTTAAGTTTGACATCGACAGAGAGAAGGGAGTGCGAACTAGAGGAGTGAATAGTGAGCAACACCGGCGGAAAAGTAAACCTATTGAAACTTTCATGGGTTAGAACATCCCTAATTTTTGGGTTAGTGTTTCTTGTCGTTGGTTTAACAGTCATCTTCATTATCAAATTTTTTGACATGAGCAAAATGCAATTTCTTTTGAATGCCAAAAGTTTTGTCAGGGAATACGGTTTTATAGGGATATTTTTCATGACAATTTTGGCTGGGACAATAGTGCCTCTTGGAAGCCCCGCCCTTGTAGTGGCTGCCGCCTCTTTTGGGCTTAATCCGGTTTCGCTTGCCTTAACAGCTGCTACTGGTTTTACGATAGGAATGATGATAAATTATTTTCTGGCTTACCGTCTTGGGAGACCGTATATTAAAAAGAAAGTGGGTGTTAAGGAACTCGAAGTGGTGACGGTTTTGTGGAACAGGTGGGGTTGGGTTCTCTACGTCTTGTTTGGAGTCATTCCAGTGTTGCCAGTGGAGTTCCTTGCGTTGGTATGCGGGCTTTTGAAGACGCGTATTCAGACATTTTTGGTTTTAAGCTTCACACCTAGATTTTTTGTTTTTATGTTGCTCGCGCATTTTGGTGAAGCATTAGGCAGCTGGGTTGGGCTTATTTGAAAATTTTTGTTAAAGCTATTTTCGGATTGGTTGTGGGATAGCGATCAAAGTTTGGGTTCTGCGCACACCATTAATCTGTTGAATTTTCTCAATTATCCTTCCAAGTTCTTCAACTTTGGCAAACTCCACGAAAACGGCAACGTCAAATTGACCAGTAACTGCATGCGCCATCCTAACACCTTCAATTTCTAATATCGCTTCAGCTACTTCCCAAATCATGCCGGGTTCAGTGTTTACTAAAATATAGGCTTCCAAGAGTATCACTCAAAGTTTACTTGCAAAATCAAAGATAAAAAACTTAAGAATGAACTACAAAATCTCTGTTGTGGAAGAGTTAGCTAAGTTCGTTTTTAGTAAAGCCTTTTCAGCTGGTTTAGGTTTTTCCATAGGTCTGAGTACGGCATTATTGACATCTAATGCTTTTAAACTGCCGGAGAAACCAGTTAAACAAGTAATTATATGCCCAAAATGCGGTGGCAAGAACAGCCCTAGTAACAGGTTTTGCTGGCACTGCGGTAGGGCCTTATACTTGAAGCAGTCTACATGTTGTCCAAAGTGTAGTTTGTCCATGCCTCTAAGCGTGAAGTTTTGTTGGAGGTGCGGCTCTCCGTTAAGTGAGAAGTCGAAATAGAAAAATGGGAATGGGTTCTAGCCCAGTTTTGCTCCACAGTTTCCGCAGAATTTCATTCCCGGCGGATTCTTTGCGCCACAGTTTGGACAAGTGGTTTCTGCGGTTTGGGTTAATGGCGAGCCACATTGCCCGCAGAACTTCATTCCAGCAGGGTTTTCAGCGCCGCACTTTGGACATTTGATTTTTGCTGGTGGCGCTAAGCTTGAGCCACATTGCCCGCAGAACTTCATGCCGACAGGATTTTTGGCTCCACAGTTTGGACAGATAACCACTTGCTGAGCTTGGGCTGTCTGGGCTTGCTGTAACTGTTGCGCCATCAAGAAAGGCATTGTTAAGCCTACGCCTGCGCCCAAGCCTGCGGCAGCTGCGCCTCCGCCCTCGGCTCCCTTTAGTTCGCCTGCTGTTTCTTTCATATATTGCATCATCATGGCTTGGGCGCCCAGTCCAGAGGCAAAGCGCCTAGCTTCTTCGGGTATGTTTATGCCTTCGAAAACACAATCAATTACTTTTAAGCCAACTCTCGCGGCTTCGTCGCTGATTTTCAGGGCTACTTTATCTGTGGTGACATCTGCATTTTTCACAACCTCAAAAATATCGTGGCGGCCGAACTCGCTTATTATTCGCTCGTTAATAAAGCCTCTAATGTAGTTTTCCACGTCCCGAGAAGTGCTTGCACCTCGGTTGCCAAAAAACTCTACAACAAAAAGTTTAGGATCCTCAACCTTATAAAGCATGTAACCATAAAATCCTATTTCCGCCTGATATTTTATATCTCCACTTGGTGCGGAATACGCTTTCCCGCCAAAGTTCGCTCGGAACTGGCTGTTGCTGACAAAGACAACTTCACAGTCGAAGATGTCACCTATAATCCCTAAAGCTTTCAGGGCACCAGTTAAGAGCGGAATATTGTTGCTAGTTATAGTGTGTCTTCCAGGCCCAAAAACATCATAGGCTTTTCCGTCGCGGAAGAAGACTGCCCACTGATTTTCTTTAACAATGACTTGGCTTCCATATTTAAGTGTGAGCTTTGGAAAACGGTAAGCAATATCCTCTGGTCCAGCATTATCCCATGCGACACGCTCAATTATTGGCATCTAACTTAAACCTCCAAGGGTCTAAACTGTTTTTCACGTTCATCCCATTTAGATTCAAAACCAAGTATTAAGGATTTAATGTTCCGCGCCTTGGCGATGGCATCCGTCCAATTTCCAGTCTGCATATCATTGTAGAGTTCATCCACAGCTTTAACGATACTTTGAAGTTCATCGTTTAAAGCCTTATCATAGTTTAGAACGCGAGTTAGTTCGGTTTCACGTATGCTTCCCTTACGGTCCATCAAACCAGCATAACCATAATCGGCACGGTGGACTTTCTCGCCGACACGATCAATGACTTGAATAACCTTTTTGAAGTCCTCGGCAGCTTTCCCGGCGTTTAAAGCTGCGAGGTAAATTTCTTCCCACTTATGGCGCAGACTCTTGAAGTCTGCATAGTAAAGGTCGCGGAGTTTTTTGTCAATCTCCCGCACGTCCTCCCTTGTAGCGTAACCCATCCTGAAAACATTTTGAATTTTTGCCAAAAGTCCCTGCCTATCCTTAACCTTTTCCAGAGTTTCTTTTTCAGACATTCAAATTCCTCTAACGCCTAAAATATGTAATACCCTCACCTAAACTTTACCCTTAATGCATCCATGCGGGCTTGTCGACGGTGTTTATTTTAGAATCAGCGGGTAAACCTCTTTAACTACGTATTCAAGGTATTTCTCCTTGTCTGTAATGTTAAATATGGTTACGGAAGCATCTCTTGTTATGCCAACCACGTAGCCGTATTCTCTTGAGCTGGCCACAATATACCACAAGTCGCCGTGCTTGCAGTAGTCTTCAAAAAGTGAGGTGTTCACTAGGTCAGGTCCATAAAGTGAAAGTTTATTCACGTTTGGAATATCAACGTTATCGAAAAACGTGATCTTAGTATCCTCTGGATTTTTCAAGTGGAAATCGCGAAGTGCTTCCGGTGGAATGCGTGCTTCAACTATGCCGCCGACTCTGTCAAAGAGGATTTCGCTGAGCTTGTTCGCTATGAAATTGGCTAAACGTTTCCTCTCAACAATTGTTAGGAATGTTGCATCCTCAAACGGGGAAAAACAGAATAATGCTTCAATTGTACGGGGAAATGGTGCAACTTTACCTCTGTGGAAAACATGGATTACATAGTCATGGGAGTAAACGCCTCTCAACATGTTTTCTTCCGGTTTTAGTAGAAGACCCCCAACTTCTGTTATAAGCGTAAACTGGTAATCACCTTCTTCATAAGGTTCTTCAACGTGGTAGCCGTTAAGCTTGGAAGCAATTTCATCCAAAGAAAGTTTTTCTAAAAGTCTAAAAACCTTGCCGGCAACAACCATAGCTATCAATAACTTTTACAAAATTTTAAAACTAAAGTTTTACGCTTAAAAGGGTGGACAGAAAAACATAGATTAAATGATGTAAGACACTTGCGGTTTTTCACTGTGCCCGTTGAGTCTTCCAAAAACTATCATCCAATTATTGGTCTTTTGATCTCTGAACATTATGATGCTCGAGCAGCCCGCCTCTTTCGCTATTTTGGAGCTTTCAAGTAGACTTTGCAAAAATTCCGGACTCCAATTGCAGATCATTGACATTTCTTCACCATGTTTATTTACGGCTCTTAAGTGTAGAAAGTAGTCCCCTATAGGAATTTCTTTTACAATGCATGTTTCATCCGCTTTTTGCATGACTTCTATTGTGTGAATGAGAAAGCTGTCGTCTTGATCCTTTATTATCAAGTGAAGGCCGTTTCCAACAAATGTGTACATGAATTTCTCCATTATTTCAAGTTTGTTCACGTTTTTCCCTCGACTTTGAAGAAGTATGAATTGTTTATAAGGGGTGTTCTGGAAAAGAAAATATGTCGTTATTCGTAAGACGTAATATTTATTAGTTTGTGCGTCGCACTTATATACAGACAGAGGTGAAAACGTGCCGAATGAAGTAATTACTCCCCAAACAGAGACACAGGCCATCCTACACGTAAAGGACGAAGAAATTGAACAATTCGCTAGACTTGCCCAACCGTCAATTTTAGCAGTAGGTCTAGGCGGAGCGGGATCAAATATAATAACATGGATAAAGGAAAAAGGCATAGTCGGAGCCAAACTTGTAGCAGTAAACACGGACGCAAATCACTTAAGGATAACAAAAGCTGACAGAAGAATCCTAATAGGCGCAAACCTAACTAAAGGTTTAGGCTGTGGCGGATACCCTGAACTAGGAGCTAAGGCTCTACTTGAAAGCGCAGACAGAGTCGTTCAAGAAATAGCTGACGCCAACATAATATTTCTGGTTGCTGGATTAGGAGGGGGAACGGGAACAGGCGCCATAACTGCATTGTCGGAAGAGATGCGTAAAAGGTTTGAAGAGTCGCCAATTCCACACTTGATTATAGGCGTTGTTACGCTTCCCTTTGACGTTGAAACCGCCAGAATGGAAATAGCAAAGAAAGGTTTAGATAGATTAAAAAGATCATGCGACACCGTTGTTGTGATTGATAATAACCGGCTTGTTAAAGTTGCTGGAAACCTTCCCTTCAAAGAAGCTTTAGGTGTGGCAAACACCACCATTGGAAAATTCATTAAGGGCATAACCGAAACAATAACAACAGCCAGTCTAATCAACCTAGACTACGCAGATTTAAGGGCAATAATGCAGGGAGCAGGCCTTGCCTCAATAGGGGTAGGCGAAGGTACAGGAGAAGGCCGAGTGGAGCAAGCTGTCGAAAAAGCCTTGAACGGACGTCTCTTAGACATAGAAGATGTGACAAAAGCCCGTGGCTTGCTTATACATGTTTCTGGCGGCGAAGACCTAACCCTTTTCGAGGTCAGCCATGCTGCGGAAATTATGAAGCGTTCGCTACCACCAAAGGCGAAGGTAATCTGGGGCGCAAGAGTCGACAAGGAAATGCAGGGAAGCGTCTCAGTCATGGCCGTCGTAACAGGTGTAGAAAGCGCATTCTTAAGACGACGCGAAAAGCGCATAGGCCCCATCAAAATACGATAACACCATCCTCTTTTTCTATACAACACTCACTCCAACTCTAATAGGTTCATTTACAAGTTGAATAATCAAGAGAATGGCCATTGGGCTTCTCATCAGCCGACAGAAACAATCTATAAGACAAATTCTTGTTTTGTGTTTTGACGCGATTTCAATGGGGGCGGTAATATGAATGAAAAAGTCGTGGGAAAAATATAGCGATTGCATCAGAAATTGTTCATAATTCTTTAGTTGGTCTTGTTAGGATTATTGTCAGTTATGCATCCATGGTAGCCTTTAAGAATTGAGATGGAGGCAATTGGGGGTAAAACGATCAACTGCAAGTGTGGTCAGATAGGAACACAACATCCTTATGCCTCTCAGATTTCTGCTTTGGATGCTCAAATTAGTCAGCTTCAAATGTGGCTTGAAGGAAATATTACACTCCTTAATTCGCTAAAAGTATAACATGGATGTACAGCAGGCAGTTCCTTCTATGGTTTTAGCCCGATTGTTTTAATAAAGGTTTTTAACCTCTATCTTATAGTGCAGCTGGAGAAACAGAGGCAAAACAGTGCTGATAAGTGAAGTAATCCTTGAGAACTTCATGAGTTACGAGTATGCTAGGGTACCCTTTAAACCCGGTGTTAACGTTGTTTGCGGTCCTAATGGTGCTGGAAAATCTTCGCTTTTGTTGGCTATTTCGGTGGCTTTAGGTCAGTCCTATACTGAGCGTTCCAGAAGGTTGAGTGATTTGATCCGTTGGGGCAAAGATCAAGCTCGTGTTACGCTTATTTTGGATAATTCTAGGCGAAGCGGCAAACGGCCTGTTTCAAAGTTTAACAAGGATCAGATTTTTTTGACACGTGTCTTAAGACGGGATGGCAAGTACTGGTTTGAGCTTGAAAACAAGGCTGTCTCGAAGCAGGATGTGGAGAGGCTTTTAGCTAAGCTAGGCGTTGATCCGGACAACATGTTGATTATCATGCACCAAAACATGGTGGAACAGTTTACGGTGCTTTCCCCGCAGGAAAAGCTCCGCATGGTTGAAGCGGCTGTTGGACTTGAAGCTTACCGCGAAAATGTTTTAGAAGCCCAAAAAAAGCTTACCCGCATACTCAGCCAAGAAGAATCCATAAGCAAGCTTTTGGAGTCAGCGGAACAGACGCTTAATTACTGGCGGGAACAATACGAAAGACTTCAAGAAAAGAAGCAACTAATAGCTAAAAGACGCTTCCTGGAACGGGAACTTGCGTGGGCTGAGGTGAACCGCCGCGAAAACATTCTGGAAGAACTAGAAGCTAAACGTGAGAAAGAACAAGCATTACTGAGACAGATCGAAGCAGAAGCCAAAACAGTCGAAGAACATCTTCTAAGCCGGCAAAGTCAACTTGAAAAATTGAGAAGCGAATGGAGGGAAAAACTTAGCGGCCTCATAAGCCTTGAACGGGAGAAAGCTGGAAGTCAAGCTACAATTTCGCTTTGCGAACAACTAATGACAGAAACGGCACTTATAGAAAATGAAGCTGTGATCAGCGGGCAACGTTTGAAACTTTTAAAAACTGGAAGTCTAAAAGAGCTTATGGAAATTTCAAAACAGAAAATTTCTAAGCTGGATGAAGAATTGAATAAGAGACTTTCGGAAATCAGAATCTTTGAGGGACATATGGAAAAAGTTGAAAGTCAAATTCTAGACGCGCGGGTCAAGCTTGCGCTGCTGAATTACCGGATGGAGAACGTGAAGGCAAACATTGAAGAACTGGATAAGGAGCTTAAAGACGCAAAAGCCCAACTGGATTTAGCTCTCAAAAAGGCTGAGGAAGGTGGTCCAAGAATAGCTACTATTAAAAGCGTCGGCGAAATTTTGGATGAAATTCGTGTGACGGACGGACATTTGGCTGCTTTAGCTGGCGTTTCAGAAGATGTTGAACGCATGTATGAATCTTATTCGCAGCTTTACTTGGAGCTTAAGGAAAAGGCTAGGCTTGTGGCGGAAAACCGGGAAAAAGCCTTAGTAGAAGTTAAGACGCGAATGCAAGCTTGGCGAACCGTCATCCAAAGTCTGCTGGATCGTGTAAACTTGGAATACCAGAAGATTTTGGCGCATTCGCAAGCCGTTGGCGAAATTAGACTTATAAACGAGCATGACATTGAGGCGGCGGGACTTGAAATCTTGGTTGGCTTTAAGGGCGGCAAACCGGTGCCGCTTAACGCCTACACTCAAAGCGGGGGCGAAAGAACCACAGCCACCATGAGTTTTCTGTTAGCTTTACAGCAGCATGTACGCTCGCCCTTCCGCGCCGTAGACGAGTACGACGTACACATGGACCCCAAAAACCGTGAATTGATAGCTCAAATGCTCATTTCAACAGTCAAGAATGCAGATGCCCAGTACGTGGTGATCACGCCAAGCCAAATAACTTTCGCCCAAGATGACGTCAACATAATTACGGTTCAGAATGTTGAGGGTAAATCTATAATTAAAGAGGTTGCCTAATGCAGTCTAAAAGTGAGCGCACAAAAATCGGAAGGGAGAGGCTTCAACGAGTAATTGAAATGTGTCGAACCGTTGAGGAACGCTTACTTGACCCCTTTTTGGTTGATGTGGACGAGATAATAAAGGTTATTAGGGAATTCTTTCCAGAATGGGAGCAGCCTGAAGACCTTTGCCTAGACGCTGAAGCAATAAACCGCCTTGCATCGGTCATTAGGCTTCAAAGTGAATGGGTTAAACATCGTTCTACTTCCCTCTACACAGATCCGTTCCTTCTTGAAGAGAAGATAAAACGTCTCGAAAAAGAAGCAGTTGTGGAAGCTTTTCTCGGTGCATGGCACCCAATAATTGAACTTGAACAGATTTCGCTTCACAGTTTAAAGGAGGCGCTACAATATTGGGAAAGCCTACCGCCATTAAAGGATAGATGGAAAGAGTTCCCCACACCAGAAGAAACTGGAGGCGCCGCTACACGTGAGGAGCTTATAAGGCTGAAGATCCTGCGGGATAAGGCCTTCACAGAAGAGTTGGAAAACTTCTGGAATGAGTTGAAAAAACTTGCCATTGAAAATGGCGAAAACGGCAGAGTCAGATATTGGGATTTTGTGGGCGCGGAAACCTACGAGGAAACCATTCATAGAGCTTTCTTGACAAGTTTTCTTGTCACCTATGGATATGCAACCCTTGAAGTTTACCCTTTAGAGGGGGAAATATTCATTAAACCTTTTGAGAAACAGCAGAGACGAACAACCAAAAAACAATTGGTTTCGCTACCCATAGCCATAACCCGCGAAGAATGGGAAAAATGGAGAAAAGGAGCTAAAGCCCGATGAGCAGGCAAAAAGCAGTTTACGCCAGCAAAATTAAACGCGCTGTTCACATGCTCTTTTACCGTCGACACAAAAAACCTGGAGTGAAGGGTTGGGAACTTCGGAAAGCTTTAGGCGCGGATTATCCGAAAGTGCTTAGCATATTAGACGAGTACCTTAAGCCGTTGGACTTGCAGGTTAAAATGGTTTTTGAAGAAGAAAAACCGCATTCTGAAAAACTGATGCCAGAAGAAATGGACAAAGCAAGATTTTACATAACGCTCCGAGGCGACTTGACGCCAAAAGAAGCTAAAATGGTTGGATGGCGTATAGACGACTTAGCCGGACTAGCCATAACAATAGCCTACATAATCTCAAAGAGGGGGAAAGCGCCCCGTAGAGAAGTGGAAGAACTGTTACGCGAAAAACTGCCAGGCTGGAAGGCAAGCCTAAACATAGACCGCTACATACGTTATGGATACATATCCCAAGACGAAAACGAACAATTATACCTAGACTGGCGGACAATGGCGGAAGTAGACCAAAAAGCGCTGATAGACTTGCTTCTCTCAAAATAGGCGCTATTTTTTGATTTTGCGGTAAATAAACGCTATTACATCGGCTATAATTATTGCAGTGAGGGCGAGCAGTGGACTGCCCAAAAACTGGTTGACAACGGATTCTTCTATGGCGTAAACACGATCAACAACAGAGAACACTAAAAGTGCTAGCGCCAAAAAGGTGACAATTAACTTTTCCTTCATGTACCTTCTGCTTCTCCAGCGTCTTTTAGGCGTTAGATTATGCTGACGTTGTGTATTTGGAAGTAGCGTTTAACAAGCATACGTAAACGTTCAGCATTTCTGCCATTTTTGCCTATGGCTACACCTTTTTCCCGCGGGTGAACAGACACCACAGCTATTGTTTTTCCGTCAGGTCTTTGGGTTATTCTAACTTCTTGAACAGTGGCAGGCTTCAGGGCATTTTTTATAAACTTAACAGGATCATCAGAGTATTCAATTATTTCATGTTTTTTGCCGGTCATGCGCTCCAGAAGTCTTATGTTTTTTCCGCCTTTTCCTATGGCAGCCCCTAAGTCGCCTTCTTTAACGACGAAGATTACGCGGCCCTGCCCCTCGTCGACTATGCAGTCTTTAACACTGGCGCCGCTTATGCTCTCGAAGAGCGCTATATATTTCATTTCAGTGCTTGTGAATTTTATGCCGCTGTTCATTCACTTCCTCCGCCAGACTCCATTTCTGTTTCAGTTGTTTTTATTAATCTAAAAATCTCTGAATCTCCAGGCTCTCTTATAGTTAACGCTGAAACCAAGAAGGGTTTTCCACAGATCATAGCCAAATCTGTAGAAGTACCCCTATAAACGACTAGGGGAATTTTGGAAAGCTTACAGTAGTATTCAAGGTCGCTGCGAATCTCTTTTGGGCAATTAGAAGCTATAATAATCATTTTTGCCCGCCCAGTTTTGGCGCTTTGTATGGCGAAGTTTGCGCCAAAGTAGACTTTGCCTGTTTTAACAGCCGTGGCTATTGCTTTATCCACGTCTATCATTTGTTTTCCTCCTTAGGTTCAAATGTTGACATAAACAATTCGACAAGTCCTGTGCCGACGGGTATGGATTGGCCGACTATGACGTTTTCGGTTACGCCCTCTAAGGGGTCGCTTTCTCCACGGACCGCCGCGTCAACAATGTTTGGAACCGTTATTTCAAAGGCTGCTCTGGCTAGGACGCTGGCTTTTTTGCCGCTTACACCATGTCTTCCGATCTGTTGCACCTCACCTGTGACCGTCATCATATCGGCCACAAGCATGACATGACGTATGTCGACATCTAGGCCCTGCTCCTCCAAGACACCCTTAGCCTCTTGTATAAGGGCGTTTCGCGCGGCCTCTATTCCAAGGGTTTTGGCTATTTCGTGGATGTTGTTGGTTGTTGTTCTTGTGGCATCTACGCCGTATGCTTCTAGAACTTTTGGAAGGTTTGAACCATCAGTTCTGATAACCCACTCACCATGCTCTTCGGTTACCAGAACCCGTTTAATGCCCGGAATTCCCTTAATGTAGAGATTTGAAACTTTCTCTAAGAGTTTCTTGAGAGCCTCCGATTTTTTCGGTTTTACATGAATACGGTTTCCACTTATCTTCACGGTGCAGTTTGCTATCTTCACTTTATCCTTCAGTTCTTCTATAGTGACGCCTCGATCCTCCATCATAGTTTTATTTAATTCCACGACGATCTCTTCGCGTACCGGGTCTTGGTAAATCGCCTGTGCAACATTCTCCAAAGTTGTGTATAATATGTTTCGTGCGATTTTTACAGCGGCCTCCCGGCTTTTTCTGTGTTTTTCGTCTAGATAAATAACCATTATCGGTGTGGATGGCACCCTCCGCGCGTCCACTATCTCGATAAGTCTCGGCAAGCCGAGAGTAACGTTCTGTTCTCTAACACCCGCATAATGGAATGTTCTAAGAGTCATTTGGGTACCAGGCTCACCTATGGATTGGGCGGAAACTATACCTACCGCCTCGCCGGGTTCCATTAGTGCACGCTTGTAATGTTCCACTGTGAGCTCTACGGCTTTATCAACGCCTTCTTTGCTCAGTTTAGCTTCGGTTAAGCCTTGTTTCAGTTCGCTTATGAGTAGTGGAGTTAACTGGTCTTCAACTTCTTTAAGCTTCTCCCTGATATACTCGGGTGGTGCAGGCTCTCCCTTCTCCAATCCAATTTTTATTTGTTCGATAAGGCGGCTGACATTTACTGCTTTTCCATGATCGCTTTTAGCCGGGTCCACACCGTCTTCGCCATATTTGAATTGGATGATGTCACCTGTTGAGCTTCGCACGGTTCCGTCATATTCTAGGCGTAGATGTTCAAGGGCGTTGATTAAACGCCTCTGCATATAGCCGCTTTGCTGTGTTCTAACAGCCGTGTCCACAAGGCCTTCCCTGCCTCCCATGGCATGAAAGAAAAATTCTATGGCATCTAACCCTTTTTGATATGAGGAATAAACAAAACCTCGTGCCTTGGGTGTTGGATCATCATGTTTAAAGTGGGGTAGAGCGCGGCCGATATATCCTCTCATTATTCGTTTTCCACGAACAGCTTGCTGTCCTACACATGCGCTCATCTGTCCAATGTTTAGAGCTGATCCTCTAGCACCAGTGCGTGTCATGGCTATGCCTGCATTTTCAAGTGTGAAGGTTTCCTCGGCAACTTTGCCAGCTTCGTCTCTAGCATTAGCCAATTCGTTCATTACGTAAATTTCAAAAGTGTCCTCTAAGGTTTGCCCAGGAAGCGCTTGTAGCGTGCCATTGCGATAACTTTCTATAAGTTCCCCTATCTTTTTCTCAACTCTTTCCATAATCTTTCTTATTCTGTTTTCTGCTTGCTGGGATAGAACGAGCTCTTCGTAGGAGTAAGTGAAACCTCGCATTGTTAAGAAAAGTTTCAGAACCTTTGTTACTTTATTTAGGAACTCGCGGCCGGTCTCTGCACCATAATCCTTTATTATTCTATGTAGAAGGCTTTCGGATTGTTCAGCGCCTATAGCTCGCCTATCGATCACCCCGCTTTTCAATTCACCATTTTTAACAACCACGTAAGCGTCGTGGGGACATTCCTCTTTTAAGCATTTAGAACATCCGCGGCATATGTTCGCCTTTAAGACATAGTTTAGGCCTTTTGGGAGGAATAGGCTAAAGATTTGTTTCCCACTCCACATCGGCTGCGGCTCTTTAATTTGGGGCTCGGGCAAGGGGCCTTCATATCCAGCTGCCACAAGCAGTCGGCAAACCTCGTCCTTGGTAAGGTAATTAGATTTTCTTGTGAAGAGATAAGCCGCCGTTATGAAATCGCGGATCGCCCCGATTATTGGACCTCCAAACCTTGGAGATAGTATCTGGTCTTGAACCTGCATTAGCAAGCGAGCTTCAGTTTGGGCTTCCTCGCTTTGGGGTATGTGAAGGTTCATTTCGTCTCCATCAAAGTCTGCGTTGTACGGCGGGCAGACACACAAGTGAAGCCTAAAAGTCTTGTATGGAAGAACACGCACGTAATGCGCCATTATAGACATTCTGTGAAGAGATGGTTGACGATTGAAGATTGCAATATCGCCATTGCGTAAATGTCGCTCGACAATAAATCCGGGTTCAAGAGCCTCCGCAAGTTTTTCCCGGTCAGCTACAAATTCAAGCCTTATCCGTTTTCCGTCAGGGCGAATAATATACGCTGCACCGGGGTATTGAAACGGCCCATTTATAACGAGCTTCCGCATCTCCTCAATATTCCATGGAGTTACTTTTTCAGGCACTGTAAGCCGCATGGCAACTTCGATGGGCACACCAACTTCGTTAATGTCAAGGTTTGGATCCGGAGAAATTACCGTGCGAGCTGAAAAATCAACCCGTTTCCCGGAAAGGTTGCTTCTAAATCTTCCCTCTTTACCCTTAAGCCTCTGAGAAAGCGTCTTTAAGGCTCTGCCTGAACGATGTCTTGCAGGCGGTATCCCCGAAGCCTCGTTGTTAAAGTATGTTGTAACATGGTATTGTAGGAGCTCCGCTAAGTCCTGAATTATGAGGGTCGGTGCCCCTGCGTCCATGTTTTCTTTTAACCTTTGATTAATCCGAATAATGTCCACAAGCTTGTGGGTCAAGTCATCTTCTGAGCGGATGCCATGTTCTAGAGTGATGGATGGCCGTACATAAACTGGTGGAACAGGCAACACTTGAAGAACCATCCATTCTGGACGGGCATTTTTGGGATCAAAACCTAAAAGTTCAAGGTCCCCGTCTGGTATGCGTTCAAGCCTCTCTCTAACCATGCTTGGAGTTAAAACTTGTGAACCGCTTCCCGGAATTTCTTCGCTGAATTTTGTTGGTTTTTCAAATGTTATCTTATACTGAGGAGCGTTACAGTGGGGGCAATTCTTCGCCCTAATTTCTTGGATCACTCTCTTGAAAACTTCGTCTGGAACATGTCCAAGAAGCTGCTTTATCTTCTCAATTCTAGCCTGCAATTTTTTGATGGAATCCTCTGAAAGCAGTATTCTTCCGCAGTTTCTACAAGTCACCCTTAGAAGGTCATAGATTATTCTTGCAAATTCTATATGAATTATTGGAACAGCAAGCTCAATATGCCCAAAGTGGCCTGGGCAACGGGCTGACGTGTTTCCACATGTTTTGCATCTTTGCCTAGGCTCCAGAGTCCCTAGACGACCGTCCATGAGGCCTGCAGTTATGGGCGTGCCATCTTCGTCATAGGTGTCAGGTGTTTGAATTTCAACAACCGAGAGTTTACGTATTTCCTGGGGTGAAAGCAGTCCGAAACGGATTTCGTCAACAACTTTGTGGGCAACTTCCTCTAACGCCATTTCAGGCTCTCTCCTTAAGCTTTAATCTTGGGGCTATACAAAGGCTCATTAACTCCTGAAGTAGAAGCTTAAAGGCATAGGAAACAACCACAGGAGAGATCTTCGCCTTATCTTCACATAACCTGCACACATATTTTCTCTGTTTCATGTCATAGTAGGCTATATAGCCACAGTTCTCGCACACATGCAAAGTGTACTTATCGGATTCCTCCAAAAGCCTGTCGTGAAGTAGCATAGCTGCCCCATGGCCAATGAGACAGTCGCGCTCCATTTCTCCGAACCTTAAACCGCCGCCTCTAGCTCTTCCCTCAGTTGGCTGTCTTGTAAGCATTTGCACCTGCCCCCTCGCCCTCGCGTGTATTTTATCCGCAACCATGTGGTGTAGTTTCTGGTAGTAGACTACTCCGACGAATACATCTGCAACGAATTTTTCGCCTGTAACACCATTATAGAAAACTTCTCTGCCGGTGTGGCTAAATCCAAGCTTTATAAGGGCTTTCCTTAACTCTTCCGGTTTTTCGTTTGAGAAGGGTGTCCCATCAACCGGTTTGCCCCTTAAGGCCGCAACTTTTCCAGCTATGGATTCAACAAACTGTCCAATGGTCATTCTTGAAGGAATTGCATGGGGATTTATTATAACGTCCGGAACTATGCCGTCCTCTGTGAATGGCATGTCTTCCTGCGGTACGATAAGCCCGATGACACCTTTCTGGCCGTGTCTTGACGCAAACTTATCGCCTAGCTCCGGGATCCTTTGATCTCGAACCCTAACCTTAACGAATTTTCCACCTTCACGAGATTCTGTTACGAAAACTGCGTCCACGACACCTGTTTCCGAAGGCCTCACATCCACGGAGGTATCTCGCATAGAAGGCCCTTTAACTTCAAACTCTTTGTATTCTTCCAGAAATCTAGGCGGGCTTATTCTTCCTATCAAAACATCTCCGCCTGAAACTTGCGCTTCAAGGCTAACTATCCCATCTGGTTCAAGCAGTCTATAATATTGCTCTCCCCTATAGCCTCTTGTTCCCGGCTCAGGTATTGTGAATTTGTCTTTTAGTCCTCCCATGTGCTGGCGGCACTCAGCCTCATATATGCGGTAGAAGGTGGAGCGAGCTAAGCCCCTTTCTATGGAGGCTTTGTTGAATATTAAGGCATCTTCCATGTTGTAGCCTTCATAGGATAGTACAGCCACTATACAGTTCTGCCCTGAGGGGCGAAGCTTATACCCCATAACTTCCATGAGGCTTGTTTCAACAAGGGGGATTTGCGGATAATGGAGAATGTGAGATCTTGAATCTACACGGAGGGGGAAGTTTGTGGTGAAAATGCCTAGCGCTTGTTTAGCCATTGCCGCTTGATAGGAGTTTCGAGGTGACTGGTTATGCTCTGCATAAGGTATTGTCGAAGCGCAAATCCCGAGGATTGTATGAGTTGCAATTTCTAAATGAGTGTGCTCCAGAGTTAGTTCCGACGGGCTTATGGCGATGTAGGCGCTCTCTTCCTCTTCAGCATCCAAATATTCAATTATACCGTTTTTGACGAGATCTTCCCAAGTCCATTCGCCCCGGGCCACCTTTTCGATATGTTCCCGTTGAAGTTTGGGAACACCATTTTCGACTATTATTAAGGGGCGCCTCACTCTTCCCTCGTCACAGTTTACGTAAACCTCTTCCCTTTCGCTATAAGTCTTAGAGAAGTAGGCTATGTTAACTTCTGTGGATATTTCACCCGTTCTTCGTCTTTGCCTGAATTCTTGAACAAGCTTTCCAGGAGCCGTGCAGTAGCCAATAATGTTTCCATCAACGAAAACTTTTGCACCATGACGCTTCAAAGTTTCGTTTGCCTCATAGACTGGTGTAACGCCCATGTTGTACAAGAGTTGTCTAATTTTTTCAGGGTTCACTCCAACTGAGATACAAGCAGACAGGGCTAGGTTTTTAACTAGCCCACAGTTTGACCCCTCAGGTGTTTCGTTTGGACATAAACGTCCCCAATGGGTTGGGTGAAGATCTCTAGCTTCAAAGTTTGGCTGGCTTCTACTCAGCGGAGATTGAAGCCTTCGCAGGTGGCTAAGCGTCGAGAGATAATTTGTTCTATCCAAAAGTTGCGTTACACCAACACGTCCTCTTCCCCAGTTTCCAGTTGCCAATGCATGTTGAAGTCTTTCAGTTATTATTCCAGAACGGACAGCCGCGGAGATATTTATTATTGGACCTTTTACACCTATTCGTTCAAGCTGATACTTTATGTCTCGGACAAGATTGCGGAAGGCTACACGGAACAAGTCTGCCAAAAGAGGACCAGCAAGCCTTAAGCGTTTATTTTTAAAGTGATCTTTGTCGTCCGGTTTTCTCCTTCCAAGCTTTAATTCTATGACTCTACACGCCATTTCGCCCAAAAATATGGCCTTATCCCTTCTGCTTTGGCTCGTTCTCCCTAAGTGTGGGAGAAAGTTTTTGTCTATTGCCGCTTCAGCCTTTTGTATGCGGTATTCCTCAACTTGCCCGTGGGCTACACGGTTACCAATGTACAAAATCGCTTCTCTAACAGTGTCAACTCCGGCGGCTTTTTCAAAGGATGGTTCCAGTTCGCTTTGTATCTCCTCATCAAGCGAAACTGCCTCCGCAATCTCTTTGTCAGACTCTAACCCCAAGGCACGCATAACTATAACAAACGGAATGTCTGTCGGCACCCCAGGCATCGTAACATATAAGGCACCGTCAGGCTTCATTTTCAATTCTATTCTAGCCCTAAATCCAACAGTTGTAGAGAACAATTTCGCCTGATACACCGGCGTAGCGCCTTTTTCGTCTATATCAACAATAATGCGGTTAGGAGCCAAGTCCTCCATAGCCACTATTACACGTTCAGAACCGTTTATGATAAAGTATCCACCAGGGTCATCCGGATCCTCGCCACACGCTATTAATTCATCGCGAGAAAGTTGCGACAAGAAGCACAATTTAGATTTTAACATTACAGGAATATCCCCAATAGGGACTAATTCTGTGTCTTGTTCCCTACCATCAATTATAGGAGTCATTTCAAGAGCTATTGGAGCGGCATAGGTTAGATTACGAAGTCTAGCCTCAATTGGGTAGATTTCATGCTTTGTTCCATCAACTTCCGCCACATATGGCCCGCTAATCCGCGTCTGTGGGTCTATTATCCAAACCTGTCCAAGCTTCACCTTGTATGGGCATTCCGGAACCTCGATTGGGATTTCGCCAACCTCGTCTATTATCTCCTGTAAACCGTGATCTATAAACTCGTTATATGAGTCTAAATGTTGACGGACAAGACCTTTCTCCTTAAAGAAAGCTTTTAGCAGTATATCAGCATCTTCCTTTGAAAATTCAATCCTAGCCATGCTAAACAACCTCATAAATCCAAACTTTAATCAAATATTTGAAGGCGACATTCACCAAGGGTTTTTTCAAACCTTCTAATTTCCCTCCGAAACTGGATCATCCCAGCTAAAAAGTCTCCAACATTATAGTAGGCTAAACACGTAAACTACACAGCTAACTAATAAACTTTTTCATTAAAAATTCACGTCTCTCATTACCGACTTTCAGCATCTAAAACTAAAACGCGAAACTGTAAAACTTAAATTTCAATTATCCACTTTTCAAGATTGGGCGGCGGTAGCCAAGCCAGGCCAAAGGCGGAGGACTCAAGATTGGTGTTTAGCGGCTGAGCCCCTATGAGCCATCCTCTCCCGTAGGGGTTCGCCGGTTCAAATCCGGCCCGCCGCATCACCAATTTTTTGAGAAAACTTAGACTTTGCACGTGAAAATGCTTGTCAGAAGTTTGCCGTACCATATTTTGCGTTCATTCGTCACCGTAACTCCGACCGTTTCTGCTGTTTCTTTGAACCTTTTTGAAGCTGCCGTTATTAGAATGAGAGTCGCGTCTGTACATCTTCTTTTTAGGGTTTGGAGAAAATTTTCGTAGAGTTTGCGCACTCCTTCTTTTGGATTTGCTCTAAGACCATAAGGCGGATTCACAACTATTAAATCAAAGTCTATGTTTGGGTAGTCTTCAGCTTTTGTTGCATCCCCAATTTTGAAGTTTATTGTTTCATAGACTCCGGCTTTTTTGGCATTCTCCATTCCGCCATAAATATGAGTAGCGAACTTTTCCATAGCATATACGGTAAACCGGTTTTCTGACTTTCTGATTTCTTCCGCAAGAACTTCGGCCTTAATTCTTTCAAATTCATCTTGATTATAAAGTTTAAGCCTAAGAAAAGCAAAGTTGTTTCGCCATTTTCCCGGCGAGACCCGTTTCGCTTCTAGAACGGCTTCTATTGGGATTGTTGCGCCGCCACACATGGGGTCGAGCAGGACTTTGTCTGAGGACCATCCGCCTATTTTCAGCATTGCTGAAGCTATTGTTGATTTTAGTGCCGCTGGATGATTATAAACGCGGTAGTGGCGCTTGTGTAAAGATTCGCCTGTCGTGTTTATACCCATTAAAAATTCATTGTCTCTTACGAGACAGTATACCTCAACATCGGGTGCATCCAAATTCACTTTTAATCTTTTATTTGCGGTTCCAGTATAGGAGTCTATTATTGCTTGGCCAACAACCCTCGAAACATCTATACTTGTGAAATTATGTAAACCAATTCTCTGAGTTCTCACGGCAAAAGTTTGTTCCGGGTTTATTATCCACATGTAGTCTAAGTTTTTTGCAAGTTTGTAGATATCTTCCAGATTTTCGAATTTTGAGTGGCATAGTTGTATGAAAAGCTTGTTTATAGTTCTGGCTTTAAGATTTAATAAGTAGACGTCAGTTATGCCGCCTTCAAAAACTATGCGCCCTATATCCTCTTTAGCTTTTTTATCTAAGAGTTTTTCAACTTCCTCTGCGGCTATGTCCTCAAGTCCTATAACCGTCGTTGCAAAAAATCGAAGCCTCTTCATCCTCACGATAATTGACATTTTAAAGTTTCTTTTAACACTTATTCCAATGGCCTGCAGTGAGTTTTTAGTAAAGGAATATATCTAGCGTTGCACTTTTGAAAACCCTTAAAGGCGAAGGTTAATGGAGCTTACAGAGAAAATATTGAGGCTTAAAAGAGAGAAGAAAGCGGTTATTTTAGCTCATAACTACCAAAGGCCAGAGGTCCAAGACATAGCGGACTATGTGGGTGACAGCATAGAACTCAGCAGAAAAGCTATGGAAGAAGAGAACGCGGAAATTATTGTTTTCGCAGCTGTTGATTTTATGGCTGAATCCGCTGCGATCCTTAACCCGGATAAAAAAGTTCTGCTGCCTTCCGCTGGAGCCCGCTGTCCCATGGCTCAAATGCTAACTGTTGATGAAATTAAAAGGTGGAAGGTGCTTTACCCCCTCGTGCCAGTAGTCTTGTATGTTAATACTCTGGCTACAGCTAAAGCTTACTGTGACGTGTGCTGCACGTCTGCTAACGCTGTGGAAGTTATAAACGCGTTAGACGCTGAAACAGTGCTGTTCGGACCGGACCACAACTTGGCGGAATATGTCCAAGAAAAAACTGGAAAAACTGTTATTCCAATTCCCGAACGTGGCTTTTGTCCCACTCATTTACTCTTTCATCCTGAAGAGGTTCAAGTGCTTAAGGCTCAATATCCAGATGCTGTTGTCATGGTTCATCCGGAATGCAACACTGAAATGCGTAAGATAGCCGACTTTATAGGCAGCACATCCCAGATGTGTAGGTATGCAAAAGAAAGCTTGGCGAAAACTTTCATTGTGGCAACGGAGGAGGGGCTTCTACACCGTCTGAGAAAGGCTAACCCCGAAAAACTGTTCATTTTAGCTTATGAGGGCGCGATTTGTCCGAATATGAAGTTAAATACTCTTGAAAGAATTTACATGGCCCTCAAAGAGGAAAAACACGTGGTCACAGTTCCAGAGCCTATAGCGAGTAAAGCTAGGAAAGCCTTAGAAAAAATGTTCGAACTAACACGTCACTAGAGCAAATGTTTTCAAGGAGAGACTATCATTGTTTTTAGGATTTTAACGCCCCTTTTTGAGGAAAGTTCATCGCTCAACCTTCGTATTTCCGCAGCGTCTCCCTTAACAGCTATAGCTTCCAAACAGTCTCTTTCAGTCAAGTGAACATGCATGGTTGAAGAAATGATGTTGGCGTATTTGTGCTGCACATCTGTCAAAGCATCCTCTAAACCTCTAACTTCATGGTCGTATAGAACCATTAAAACACCAGCTTGAAGCCCTTTTTCTTCCTGGAGCCATTTACGTTCAGAAATAAAGAGTCTAACGGCATCTTGGACTGCCTTTGAACGGTTCTTGCAGCCCATTTTTTGGATAACTTCGTCAAAGTCTTTAAGCAGGTCTGACGGAAAAGTTACGCTTACGCGAACAATTTTCTCCGTTTTCAATCATGAGACACCGATATCGATTTTGTATTTTAAACCATAAAGTTTTTATGGAAAAAAGTATTACTTTTATGGAAAAAAGTATTACAAGGAACCTGAATGAAACCATTTAAACCAGTCGACATCGCAATAATAGCTGTTTTTGCAGCCATGTGGGCAGTGTTAAACCTGACCATTGGACCGTTAGGATTTACACTTTTCCAGCTGCCGATATTCTGCGACTTCTCAGTATATTTCACGCTATTGTTGGCCGTGTGGGTTTCTGGCAGAATAGGAACATCCTCGGCGATAGGTGTTATCGGTGCTCTAATAGTGCTTGCCATAAGGCCAAGTGCGACGCAGATGATAGGTTTCATGGCGTCGGCCATTCTCTTTGATGTCTTAATGACTTTATGTAAACATGAAATACGTCTTAAACCATACAATATGGCCATAGCATGTGCTGCAACAATTATATCTGCATATTTCGCTGGAATCATTATCGGAACCATTTTTATGAAAATGTCGCTGGAATGGGCGTTAACCTTTTGGGGGATCTGGCATTTAATAGGCGGGGCAATAGGCTTTATGGTCGCGGTGCCAGTAATTGTAAGTCTTGAAAGGACAGGCGTGAGGGGGATAAAAGGTGTTTGACGAAAAGGAAGCCTTAATATTAGACATTAGAAATGCGGAAAAACTTCATGGTCATCTTGGACCATTCTTGGTTATAGGCGTAAAAATGGCAAGATTGGCGAAGAGAACTCTGAACATAGATGGAGACAAACAGCTGGATATGCAAGTTTCTGTGAAGCTTCCACTGATCACACCTTTTTCATGCATTCTTGACGGCATCCAAGCAACAACTCAATGTACAGTGGGGAACAGGAGACTTAAGGCAAAAAACTCTGAAGGTGACATAACGGCAATTTTTAGGCTTAAAAATCAAGATAAGATATTACGGATTAACGTAAAATCGCAAGTTGTAGAAAATGTTAAACAACAGCTTTTAAACGGGACCCTTAATGAAGAGCTCGCTTGGAAAATAGCTGCCCTACCAGAGGACGAGCTGTTCAAGGTAGAAAAGGGATAAAGCCTTCTTGAACTTATTAAATTCATATGTTTACCAGAGAAGATTTGGAAATAGCGAGGAAAAAACTGTACAAAAACGGTTTGACACTTGTAATTGTGAAAGATTCGAAGGTGCTCTTTGAAAGCAAACACCATGGAGTTTCAGGTTTTATGCAGGCTTTAGAGAAACTCGGAGACAAAATGGAGGGGGCCTCGGTTGCGGATAAAGTTGTCGGTAAAGCCATAGCGCTGTTGTGCATTTACGCCAAAATAGAAGCTGTTTACGCATCAACATTGAGCATAAAAGCAAAACAAGTCTTCGAAACACATGGCATCTACTTTGAATGTGGCAAACTCGTAGATAAAATATTAAACGCCTCTGGAACGGATATCTGTCCTTTTGAGAAAGCCACCCTAGAAATCGATGACCATAAAGAGGCTTATGAAAAGCTTAAAGCTCTTTTAGAAACTTTTCAAAGCAGGGGGATGAACCAACATGAATAAAGAACACGAAGGGTTTATATCTGTGGAGGACACTGAACTAGAGCGCATAAAGGAGAAAAACTCCACAAGCTAATGAAAGAGTTTAAGGAGAAAAAAGACTTGGGCGGACAAGTAATCCACCTTACAGATTCAAATTTTAATGAAGTTATAAGCCGGAACAAACTGGTTTTAGTTGACTTCTATGCAGACTGGTGCATGCCATGCAGAATGATGGCCCCCATTGTTGAAGAACTAGCTAAAGAATATGCTGGTAAGGTTCTGATTGGAAAAATTAATGTGGACGAAAACCCAGATACTTCGGATCGTTTTCAAGTCTTTAGCATTCCAACTCTTGTGGTTATTAAGTCTGGCAGAGAAGTGGACAGAATAGTTGGCTTTGTCCCCAAAGGTCAAGTAGAAGCCCGGCTCAAAAAGCATTTGGAGTAAAGGTTATGGAGATTTCAGAACGCCGCGTGATAGGCGCGTTGCTTCTGCTTCTTGGGGTTTCCATGTTTGCTGCAGGTTTATATCATGGAGAGCTAAAGATAGTTATCGAACTTTTAAAGAAAGTTTTCTCCGCATGGGGCGTTTAATTAAATTACGATAGTATTTCAGCGGGGGTTTTTCATTTTTTCATACATTCGCTCTAACGTCCATTTGATGCTTGATTTCAACTCTCTTAAGCGTTCTGCATCAAAGTTTCTTATGTGGATTTCACGGATAAAGTTGCCGTCTCGCACAAGGTTGTAGGTAAAGATTTCTTCCGGCTTGAGTTTTCCAGCTTTCGCAAGTTCACCGTCTTTTTCTTGCATCTTGTTTAGCACCCTCTCGACGAGAAACTGGTTGAATGGTGGTATGTTAGCATCAAAATTCTTGTCCTCCGCCAAAACAATTTTCATAAAGTTATCTCTTACGTAAAGCTTTGCAAGTGGTTCCCCAGCCATAGTCTTTAGCGCAGTGATCTCTTTAAACTCGGATGCACCTACAAGTGCTTCCGCAGGCTGTTGAATCACTTCTCCTGCTGTTTGCGGTTGAGCAATTTCCGCTACTTGAGGTTTTTTGACAATCTCGGCTCGTTTAAATCCTTTAGCCAGTAAAACGGTGTTTACGCTTTCAAGAATTGATTGAAGCTCTTTAAGCTCGGATTCAAGTTTTTCAATTCTTTTCTCGATCCTTTTTTTGAAGGCGAGAAGTCTTTTAACTTCTTCAACTTCTTCGGACATGTCATATCACAATTAATCTCCAGCTTTGTTCTATTATCAATGGCTTGACGGACATAAAACTTATGATATTTCCGCCAATGTTGGGCTTAGCAGCTCCTCAACTTTAATGCCGAACTCTTTTTCGAGAAAATCCTCAAATTCACGAAAAATTGGACTATCAGTGTAATTAAATTTTAAACACGCGTTCTTCCCTTTTGCAATGGGGCTTAAATCGTAGATGGCAATTTTTTTCGAAAATTCCGGGTTTTCAAGACAAATGCTAACAACATCCTTTGGTGGAGTTTCAGAGAAAAGCCAAGCAATATATGAAGCCTCAACAACATGGTAGGTTAAACCTTCACGGATCACACATTTCCTGTTAGTGACTATACTTCTGAAAGAGGATGGGTGGATACTTTTAGCCAAAAGAAAACTGTGATATCTATCTCCAGTTTCAACCCAATCTTCACTTTCAGCAGTTCTCCAACCACGAAACTTGCACAACTCTTTAAACTCTTTTAAGATCCGCCAAACTTTTTTAAAACATTTATCTTTCAACATGCTAACCTCATCTGAAGGGTGACCCATTAAATTAAAATTTATCCGCAGATTTAAACTTATTTGCCGGTTAATCCGCAAAAGTGTAGGATTTAAGTTTAAAAAATTGAAAAAATGAAGGCAAAAAAGGTATTCTTAAACAATTTTCCGAGCATAGTTTGATGATTCTAGATTGAATTGTCGAAAGTTTTTCGGATTCTGAGACATTCTTCTACATTTTTCCGGCAAAAAATAATATATCCAAAAATAACCAACTATAAGGCATTTAGGAAGGCGTCGCATTGAAGGTGAAAAACAACAACTTTACCCTAGATTCAACGGACATCAAAATTTTGGAACTACTGCAGGAAGATGCCAGGCAAACATACACAGACATTGGCAAACGTCTTGGAATAGCCCACTCAACAGTCTATGACCGAATAAAACGAATGGAAAATCATGGCATAATAAAAAAGTACACCGCCCTAGTGGATACGGAAAAAGCCGGCACGAAAACCGTAACAGCTATAATGACTATCTACACAGACCCGAAAGAAAACGAAAGGGTTGCCAGCAGACTCTGTCAGATCCCCCAAGTCCTCGAAGTCTACACGTCACTGTCAGAGGAGCTCCAAATAACTGCAAAAGTTATAGCCGAAAACCAAGAAAGCCTACACGAATTTATAGCCGCCAATGTGGCACCTCTTCCCGGAGTTCTGAGAATAAGAACGTCAATAGTAACCAAGAAATTCAAGGAAAATCCACATTTATTACTAAATGATTTGAAAAAGTTGACACACGCAGACAATAACGGCAGTAGAAAAAATGAGGAAGAAAGATAAAATGACAAATGGGTTGGAAACAAAAGCGCTGAAAACAGTTCCAAGAGAAAAAGCGTTCTATTTCTTTACATCAATCGGAAACTACACAGGCGAAAGTGCCTCATCACTAAAAGAGTTCATGGAAAAAATAAACAGCGTCAACATAAAATCTTTGGAATTTCATCTTTACCGTGGAGACTTTGAAAAATGGGCAATCGAAGTCTTAGAGGACAAAAAGTTAGCAGACGAAATATGCAAGCTTCGCAGCTTAAATTTCTATGGAGACACTCTCAGAGAAAGATTGTATAGCATTGTGGCTAGACGCTACCGAGAATTAACTGAGTTTCTGCAACATGTTTAAGTCTTTTACTTTCGACGTTCAAAAACTAGCTTTCAGCAATTTTCTTTAATTGCTTCTGATACATTTCAATCACTTCGTTTGTAGTCGTTGCGTCTTCAGCGGCCTTATCAATTCGGTAATTGCCAGTAAACCTTGGAAAGCGTATTGCCAAGCCGCTTCCTTGGCGAATAGCGTTCATGGCGCATGTGTGGATTGGACTTAAGGTTATCTCTGCACCCAACACTTCTATGACTATTTTTGGCTCGAACCACACGTCAGCTTCGATAAGCGAGCTAACTCTTGGATGTCTGTGCGGTATAACATGTTTCTTCATCATTTCTGGTAGTTTTGCCAAATCTTCGTCCGTAAAGCCTGTTCCACATTTCGTCACGGTTTCAAAAATGTCATTTTCCGGGTTATAAGCAGCTAACAGAAGAGCGCCGTAAGTGCCGGCCCGTTTTCCACGTCCATGAAAGGCTCCGACGACAACCAAATCCACAGTGTCTGTCATTTCGCTCTTATAGTCGCGTTTATACTTTATCCACAGCCAACCTCTTGCGCCAGCTTGATACATGGAATCAGAGCCTATTGACTTGCATATCAGACCCTCGCATCCGTTTTCTATGGCTTCTAAAAAGAAGTTTTCGAGTTCCTTAATATTGTCGGTGGTTATGGATTTGGCAAGTTTTATTCTTTCGCCTTCTTGGATTATACCTTCAAGAGTTTTCCGCCGAACTAGGTAGGGTTCAAGAGTCAAGTCTTTTCCATCCACATATAGGGCATCGAACATGAACAGCGAGACTGGATATTCTTCCATGGCTTTTTCTATTCCGTATTTGCGTCTGCGATGCATAAGCTCTTGGAAAGGCCGCATCTCACCTGTGTCGGGGTCTATGGCTACACATTCAGCCTCTACTATGGCATCTTTGGCTAGAACATGCTTCCTCAAAAGATCTATAGCGTCCGGATACTGGTCGGATATATCCTCAAGCCTCCTTGAGAATAGAGTTATTTCATCTCCTTTTTTGTGAGCTTGTATGCGTTCGCCGTCATATTTGTATTCAGCTATACATTTCCCGCCGAGTTTTTCCAGAATTTCTTCCGGTGAAGAAAGCCTTTCAGCCAGCATAGGCCTTATGGGCTCACCGACGATGACCTTGAACTTTTTGATTCCTTCAAGACCTTCCTCAGCGAGGACTTTGGCGACTCGGCCGAGGTCTGAAGAGATGTTGTAGGCGCGTTCCACAAGCTCGCGAGTCTCCTTACCCCCACCGTAGGCTATTGCCAAGGCATCTAATACGGTCATATCTGCAATACCTAAACGAAGGTTACCTGTAACCGTCCGCATTATGTACTTAGCTTCTTTTGGTTTAGCGTCGGCTAGAAGCCCTGCTAAAAGCGTTATTTTAGTGTCGATAGCGCCTGGACCGGAGGCTCTCGCCATTTTGTCAAAAGTTTCGTAGACTCTTTGAACAGTTAGGGGTTTTTGGAAAAAGGTCATCTGTTTTTTCTGCGCAATAAACTTTTGGGCTGTTTCGCCAATATCACCAGTTTTTTTCATGTCCTCCTCAATTTCACTTTCCCGCCTTCCAGAAGCGTGGGCAAGAGCTTTTAGGGCGAGTCTCTCAGCCACACCAATCTCAAGTTTGACAAAGTCTGGGTAAATTTTCCCTTGAGTTAAGTAGACAACCTTATCGATAATTTCTTTAGGCGTCCTCTTCAGCAAACTCACCAACAAGTCTGTCATTTCAAGTCTCTTAGTTGTAGCCTCAATCTGCTCATAAGCTTCAGCAATCTCAGAGTACAGCAAAATTGACTCCTCAACGGGTGATAGAGAGAGGCCAAATATATTAAGTTTGATATAGCATACCATGCAAGAAATTTCTTCGCCTTATTTCATGTTTCTCTTCTTCTTTAAAACTTCTCATAATGGATTATCTGCTTTAATGGTCGTCTGCTTCTCGGCTGCGGAGATTCAGCTGGATAGCCGACGGGTATTATGGCCACCGGCCTCAGACCCTCTGGAATACCCAAGATCTTTCTTGCCTCGTCCTCTCTGAAAGCGCCAACCCAGCACGTACCTAAGCCCAGGGAATAAGCTGCCAAATGAATGTTCTGTATGGCTGCAGCCGTATCCTGTATACAGTAGAGCGTTCTACCCCTTGTCCCATAACCACGTGCTGAACGCTCTTCATCAGCACATACAACAATTACAACCGGAGCCTCCTCGATAAAGGACTGCCCCAAAGCAGCCTCAGCTAACCTCCTCTTTGTTTCAGAGTTTCTAACAATAACAAACTCCCATGGCTGAATATTTCCAGCAGATGGTGCCCACATGGCAGCCTCAATAAGCTTTTCAACAATTTCTTTAGGGACATCCGCCTCTTGAAAAGCTCGAATACTACGCCTTCCTTTAATGGCTTCAAAAACATCCATGTGTTACACCCGTTTAACAGACTATACAAAGTGTCTAAATAAAGCTTGTTGCATGTAGTTTTAGCGGACCGGCAAAATCGAGGAAAAAACTAAAAAGGCGTATTGCTTCTGTATCTTTGGATGATGATCCAGAGAGTCAATAGAGCCTATCGGCTGTGATATGACTCGACGACGGGCGAACTGACACTCAATCAATCTCTTATATGAGATGTTACTGTTTGAGCACCACATGCAAAAATGATAGCTTGAAAAACACATATTATCTGTAACCATGCTATAGAAAGTGTTGGATTTAGGCTCCTTTAAGGCTGACTTTCTCAGAGAAGAATGTAATAAGAAGATTTTTATATGACCCTAAAGTAACTTTGAATTTATGAAAATTCTTGAAGGAATAAAGGTTACTAGACGTTTTGGAGGGCTCACCGCCTTATACAACGTGGATTTTTGTGTAAATGAAGGCGAAATTGTAGGCTTGATCGGCCCAAACGGAGCGGGAAAAACTACTCTTTTCAACGTGATAACCGGTGCCATCCCAGTCACATCAGGGGTTATCAAATTTGAAGGAAGAAACATAACCGGCCTTGGGGCACACAAAATTTGTAAGTTAGGAATAGCTAGAACATTTCAAGTACCTAAGCCATTCCCTCGCATGAGTGTATATGAGAACATACTTGCGGCGGCAACTTTCGGACGAGATAAAAGCGATAAATCTTCTAACTTAAAGCAAGAGATCCATCAAATAATGGAAAAATTTGGATTAACAAGCAAAAGTGAAACGTCAGCCTCAAATTTGGCAGTGTTTGAGCAAAGAATGCTTGAAATTGCAAGAGCATTAGCAACTAAACCAAAGCTTCTGTTACTTGATGAGGTGATGGCTGGATTGAATCCCAAGGAGGCAACTCAAGCAGTTAAGATAATTAAAGAACTACGAGATAGCGGAATTACAATTTTTATGATCGAACATAACATGCGTGTAATAATGGGGGTGTCTGACCGCATCATTGTACTCAATCAGGGGATGAAGATAGCTGACGGTAAACCTGAAGAAGTAAGTAAAGACATAAAAGTTATTGAAGCTTACCTTGGGGAGGCATATGTTGGAAGTTAAAGATTTAAATGTAGCCCGCGGAGGCTTACACGTTCTGTGGGACGTTTCAATAAAAGTTCAAAAAGAGGAAATCGTAGCTTTAATAGGTTCAAATGGAGCTGGAAAAACAACACTTTTGAGCACTATAGCTGGGATACTTAAACCATTATCCGGCACGATTCTTTTTAACGACAGAGAAATTACTGGCTTGCCACCACATAAAATTGTAAAACTAGGAGTCTCATTTGTACCCGAGGATAGAAAATTGTTTACTAACTGCACAGTACGAGAAAATTTGCTTCTTGGCGCATATACATCGAAAGAAAAAAGGCATACAAAAAGCATGCTTGAAACTGTTTATCAGATATTTCCGCTGTTAAAGGAGAGAGAAAATCAGTTATCCGCCACATTAAGCGGTGGTGAGCAAAGAATGCTAGCTATAGCCCGAAGTCTGATGTCGAGCCCCAGATTATTAATACTGGATGAACCTTCACAAGGACTGTCACCCAAAATGACTATGGAGGTGCTTAAGACCTTAAAAAAACTTAGAGACTACGGTATTAGCGTCCTGCTGGCCGAGCAAAATGTTCACGTCGCCCTAAACATTGCCGACCGCGTTTATGTAATGGAGACTGGAAAAGTAACACTTCATGGTAAAAGCGCGGAACTTTTTGGGAACGAATATATTAGAGAGGCATTCTTGGGAATTTAATCAGCTTTCTTTAAAAGTTTCCCAGTTATTCCTTCAGGTAAAACGAGGATGATAAGAATCATTATTGATCCTAAGATTATCATGAAATAGTCCTTAAAAGTGGTAAGCAGATACTCTTCCAGTAATGAGAGAACTAAAGCACCTACGATAGGTCCAAAGTACAGTTCCGTTCCACCGAATAACGTCATTATCGCAGGCATAAATGAGTATAAACTGTTAAAAGCTATACCCGAATCCACGTACCCCCACCGGGGTGCAAACGACGCGCCCAATAGGCCGATGAACATGCTACTCACGGCAAACCCAAGAACCTTATATAACGTAGCATTTACGCCGAAATGAATAGCAGCGTCCTCACATTCACCGATCATCCTTAGCGCAAGGCCCAACTTTGACTTTCTTAAAATAGTTGTAAACAAGATGATGGCAAAAGTAATTATGAGTATTGGATAATAAACGTCAAAAGGCGTAATGAACCTACCCCGTGTCCCAGTTACAGACATCTCCCAGAATAATATTGCATTATTTAAAAGCTCGGCCAGTCCAAAAGTGAATATAGCAAAGAATACACCTTTCATTCTCAAAGTGACGAAACCGACGCCGCATGCAAATAAAAAGCTAATTACACCAGCTAACAATAAGATGAGCGGAAAAGCTAGCGTCCTACAGAATATGGCCGTTATATATACCCCAACTCCAAAAAACGCAGCGGAACCCAATGAGACATATTTTGTAACGCCACTAAAAAAGTGCCAGCTAACAGTCAACCCAATCCAGCATAGGACGCTGGTTAACAATGCTAAGTGATATCTCACCATGAAGAACGGAGCAACCATTAACAGTGCAAAAATTACCAAGGGAGAAATTTTCAAGTAAACATTGTTCGTTACTCTAACCAACTAGAATTCACCTCGTAAACAGTCCCTTAGGTTTGACTAGAAGTATCAGTATCAGAACGGCGTATATAACAACAAGAGTTAACGCTGAATGTATCACCCTCATAGTGACATACGCCAGATATCCAAGCAAAAATCCTCCCACAACATTACCTCTAAAACTGCCGACACCAGCCAGAATTACTAATACTAAGCTGATTAATGTATATGGAACCCCCATAAATGGATTTATTGTAGAATACAGAACACTTGTCAGAGCGCCTGCCCAAGCGCTGAATAAAATGCCAAGGCCAAATGATACGGCGTAGATATGATTAAGATTAACGCCAACAAGCTGAGCTCCTTCAGGCTGGCTTACCATGGCTCGCATGGCTAAGCCTGTCTTTGTGAATCGCAAAAACACATAAAGGAAAACATTGATAGCGATTGATATTAAAGCGATAATTATCCTATTAACTTCAAAACTCACGCCCCAAATAGTCATTATTCCAAGCGAAGGCACTTCATAACCTCTGTAATTTGCTGTCCATAAAACCATAGCTAAGTTTTGGATGACAAAAGAAAGGCCGAAACATATTAGTAAAGATCTAAACTCAAGCTCTTCAGATGACTTTGATAGTTTCACCACCCTACGAAGTATTAGCACATATACAAATAGTCCGACAAAAAACATCAAAGGTCCAACGATGACTATGGATACAAAAGGATTCATTCCAAATAGTGTGAAACAGAAATAAGTTAGGTAAGCGCCTAGCATCAAAAATTCTCCATGTGCAACGTTAAGTATACGCGTAACCCCATATTGCAAATTAAGTCCTACCGCTATCAACGAGTAGAATGCTCCTAAAATGACACCACCGACAATTATGTCCAAAAAAAGAGAAGGGGTTACCAATTAAAAACACTCCGAAAGTCTTTACCACGAAGTTTTAGGAATCCATTGCGCGGTGGCTCTGTTCAAAGGCCACACAACCTTCAGTATCTCTTCGCCTTGCCATTGACAAATGTAGCCAGCCCCTGGAGCGTCTAAGTAAACATTTGACGTATCAAACTTTGCTGGCCCAACTACAGTGTCGAAAGTTTCACCAGCCAAAAAGGCGTCTCTAATTTTAACTCTGTCTAGGCCATACTTTTCTACGGCTTTGAAAAGCACTTGATGGCAAACGTAAGCTGCTATAGTGTTGGCCCCAGGATAATAACCAACTTTCGCTTTATATTTTTCGGCAAGTTCAAGCAGCTTTGTAGAACTTTTATAATCCACTTCAAATCCGTGGTACTCCATAATTCCTGTCATTGCTTTAACACCAAAGGCGGGCACCATTATCGCCGGATATTGGGAGCCAGGACCCATGAACATTATTCTAGGAACATAACTAAGCTCCATACACTGCCTTATTAATAGAGTCCCATCCGCCGGGTAAGTGGACGCCCACAAAGCGTCCACATTGGCCTCTTTAAGCTTCCTGATTAATGGCGATAGATCAGTAACCGTCAATGGATAAAGCTCCGGTCCAACTACTGGAGTAATGCCTCTCTGTGCCAACTCCGACGCCAGCCGCCCTGTAAATTCTATGCCGTGTAAATCACTTATGCCAATGATGCCTATGCGAGATGCATTTGCCCATACAAGGAAATCTGCCACATACTTAGCTACAAATGGTGGTTGGCACAGTACAGGAAAAACCCATTTTGTTCCACCGGAGAGTATAAGGTCTACTACTTGACCACTTCCCATGGCATGGGCTATCAACGGATATCCATATTTTTCATATAACGGCAGAACGGCAAAGTTTTGAGAAGTTCCCCATGGCGCAAACATTAGGTCAACCATGTCTTCGCTCATACACTTTTCTGTAAGCCTAATAAGTGTCTCCGTATCACTTTTTGAGTCATACTTTATAAACTCGATAGGTAATTTTTTGCCATATTCGGGGACATAAAGACCGCCGGCCTTATTATATTCGTCAATAAGGATCTCCATCCATATTGTACCCCATGTCTCCGGCCCCGGAGCGAATACTCCAGTAAACGCGTCGACATACCCTATTACCACTTTTTCCTTTGCACCCTTTTGAGTTTGGTAGAAGTAATAGACCCCACCAGCGATTATAACAACAACAATTATCACGGCAATTATAATTGCTTGCATTTTAGTTACGGCTCTGCTTTTCACGATAATCCCCAGTCTATTACGTTGGAAAACAAGAACTATAAAAGTTTTATTGCAAAAGAAAAGTAAGATATAAACTTTTCCGTAGATTAGCAACATTTTAATTTAAATAGTTTTTTATAGTTATTAGCATGCAAGGAGATAAAAGAAGATATGTTATCTCACCGAGATATTGTTAAGATTGCTGTTGTAAACTTCGAACCCGTGATTGACGGGCTAAAGCCGGATAAAGCTGCCACGTTGAAAAAAATTGAGCACTTCATTGTTGAGGGAGCGGAGAGGGGGGCCAACATTATCGTCTTTCCCGAGTTGGCCTTAACAAGTTATAGTGGTTTTCCTCCAGAAATGGCCAACGAGCTTTCAGAACCCATCCCAGGGCCTTCGACAAATGCCGTTCAAAAAATTGTAGCTGAACATAAGGTCTATGTCGCGTTTGGAATGATAGAAAGGAACGGTTCAAAGCTTTATAATGCCGTGCCATTCATAGGTCCTACAGGAATCCTAGGCGTTTACCGTAAAGTCCATCCAGCTAAATTTGCAGAAAAATGGGCTACACCGGGTAATTCATACCCAGTGATCCAAACTCCCTGGGGTTTAATCGGAATAGGCATATGTTACGATAACTATTGTTTTCCAGAAGTCCCTAGAGTCTACGCAACAAGAGGGGCCAGGATACATCTAAATATTACAGCGTTCCCACGATTTCCAGATGCAGATGATTATTTAGACTTTTATACCACAACTCTTGGAGCACGCTCCATCGAAAATAACATGTTTATTGCAAGCGCTAATATGGTCGGAAGACAAGGAGAATTCAGCTACTTTGGACATAGTATGATAATTGGACCAAAGCCTGGCAAAATGAGCTATCACATATACGCTGGACCGTTAGACGACAAAGAAGGAGTTGCCATCGCTACATTAGATCTGTCTTCATTAAAAAATCTATGCATGGGGGTTAGAACCATATTTGAGGATAGACGCCCTGAAACATACACCGAACTAACACAAAGATAGATTCACGAATTGACAATGGCATAATAAAAAGAATAATAAAAGAAGTTTTAGATTATTTTGGTAATGGCTTTTTCAACCATTTTGTATAGAAAGTTTCAATGTCTGGTTCGAATTCTTTAATTATAGGATATCCGGGAGGAACCGCATCCACATCCAATAATGTTCCGCAGCCAGGGCATATGAATTCTCGTATTTCGCACCAGTTAGGGTCAGGTATTAGTGGATCTGGATAGATCTCCTTGAACTTTTCAACCGAATTCCTGACGTGGATCAAAACTTTAAGTTTCCAGTTATCTCTGTAATCTCCAAGCTCATATCCACACAGGGCTTTTATTATCAGCTTTTCATCCTTGTTAACGATCATTAGATGTTCTGTTAACGGTAGTACTATAGGCTCCCGCCATCCAGTCTGTTCCTGTAGAACTTTGATATATTTTTCAAAGCGGTCGGCATCCTTAAATGAAGACATAATTCTTCTCAAATCTTCCCACGGAAGTTCTCGATTAACAAGTTTCTTTATCACTTCTTCAGGGTAAGAAACAGCCATTTTTTCACCTCCTACAGTTCAAAGTTCTCATTTAGATTCCAGAATCTGTAAAATTCTTCCTTAAACCTCTGTGAAATTCTCATACAATCTCTATAACACCTTAGAACGTGCTCTGGAATGTTTCTATCCAAAATTCTCTTGCGTTCCTGCTCTATGAAATCTTTCACTGGAATTGCTTTAGCTAGTCTTTCACTCTTGATAGCCTCACGTTTTTTCAACGTTGCTTCTATATCCACCGTCCATTTGTCTCCCTCCCGTTTAAGAACTACTCCATGGATTCTCTCGGCATATTCTGGGCTAACGAGACCCATTCCTATATCTCTTAGCACCAACTTAGGGTCTCTCTTTATTGGATCGCCGTAACCCGCACCGCCTTTATGCACTATTCCGAATATGTCGTAATGTTTCAAGCGTGGAGTTACATCATGAGTCTTGTAGAAATACACTTCATCAGCTTTTAGAATTCCTTTGTTGAGGGCGTCAAGAATTTCAAACACGTTCCTCGGCAGTGGAAGTCCCTTTTCGATTAGCTCCTTGACATTAGTATTCCTTAAGGCGTAGCCAAATGGTGTGGGTGGCGGGTAGCCACCGAACATTCCCTTGTCGAAAGGGAAAACACCTGGTGTCCATCCACACCTGAAAACTACCTGCATAAAGTCTGTCCATACAATGAAGCTGGAGTTTCGGGCTACGCCTCCCCGGAATCTACCCGGTGCGTAAACATCCTTCAGAAAGCTGCGGTAAAGGTATAGTTCGTTATATAGCTCTTCCCATCTTTCAGCATTTCCAGCGGTTGTGTCTGGCAGCCATAAACAGTGCCCTGCATCCAACCCGTCCTCAACAGCTCTTGCACCGCTTCCAGCGCCTGCATGCTCCATGTTATCCCCACCTGCCAACCCTCCTCTAACATCTAGCAATTGGATTGCGTGCATGTCATTAGCGTTCATTTGAAATATTTCTTCCAAAAAGCCCCTTGCAAAGAATCCTTGTGAAAGTAGTCGGACCCCAGACCCAAAAATTGTGCATAAAACGTTCCATACGTTAGATGTAGACACATGGGGATCCGTTGGGTTTAACGTTGAACCCGGCGGCGCTGAGAAGGAGACGCAAAGGTTGGTTCCCTCAGAAACTCTGAGATCGTAAGCTAATATTTGGGTTAAAGTAATCCATAAGCCACCTCTCAAAAGGGTTGGAGTTGCATGCAATGGGTGAGGGCCTTGGGGATTTGCGGCGTAAAAATCATAATCCAGCGTGCCATCTTCGTTGACTTTTATTTCATAGGCAAATTGTAGTAAGGTGTCTTGTTGGGCGAGGGGATGTAAACGTCTCAATCCCTCTATTTGGCCATAGTTTAGGGGTATAAAAGCTGCGGTCCTGTACTTTCCGGGTATCAAGGTTAGTTTCACTTTTTCTAGAAACGCCCTTCGCCCTTCTTCTATGAGTTCACGTACTGCTCTCATGTAATAGTCGATGCCAAATTCTTCGATTACTTTTTTAACACCCTCTCTGATCATGTAATTACCGGAAAGCCTTACTTTAGCATCCATTATGAAAATTTCTGGCATCCTCACGTTTACCTTCATTTTTTCGACATACTCTTTCTTGAGTTTGTCGTTCTCGCCGACAATATCACCCATTAGATGAACTCCCTCCAAGAAGCGCGTAGGAGATAGCGGACAGCCAGCTGGTTCATAAGCTCCTGCTTCAAGTTCGTGAATAACGCCCCCACACCATCCAATAAGCTGTCCATTGTAGAAGATTGGAGTGACTTGCAACACATCAACTGGATGTAGCCCCCCAACCCACCAATCATTAGCCTCAAAGTACCTTCCTTCAACTATACCTGGGTCACTTTCGTAGTCACGCTCTATCATCCACTTTATAAACCGTGAGAGAGTGTTAACATGAGCCATGATACCCGTTGAGAAGACTACACCGTCTCCTTCAGGAGTGAATATTGCAAAGACAAGTTCTCCCACTTCTTTTGTGCCCGGCGAAGAAGCAATGTATCTCACAGACTCTCGCGCCCCGACCACCAAGGACAGCAACCGCGAGGAAAAACGTTCCAGTTTAACTGGATCTTCTTTTCTAAGCGTTAGCTCCTTTATTCCGTAATAACATCCGGTCTCCTTGAAAAGTCTTACATTTTCTTCTAAAAGCTCTTTGAGAGTTTTCCCGCCATATCCTATTCCCATCATTTTTCACCTCCTAGAATAGTGAATAAACTCATATTCGTCAATGTAGATCCTTCTTTGTGGAGGTACAACAAGAGTTGTCATGGGATGTTCAATTATTGCAGGACCATACACTTTGTTGCCAGGTTGAAGTGGATCCATTTCCCAAACATCAAAGGTCACCCAGTTTTTCTCGTAGAAAACTTCACGTTGACCTTTGAATGCGCTCTCTGGAGGCTTTTCACCACTTAGTGGCTTCTTAATTATTTTCGGTTTGGGCATTCCGGTTACTAAAGCTAAGGTAGCCACTTCTTTTATGACAATTCCAGCTTCAGGGAATAAGGCTGCCTTTGGATATATAGATGTGTAGACGCTTTCAAAAGCCTTCATTAAGTCATCGAAATCTTCGGGTTTCAAAATTCTGCTTCTGGGTGAAAATACTTCATGATCCTCCAATTGTCCCGCAAACCTCATATAGGCAATCTGTTTGATGATTATTTGTTCCGTTGAAAATCCTTGGGAAGTTAGTATTTTCATTTGCCTGTTTTCGAGGTCTTCCCATGCGCTATTTAAATGCTCTCCAACCTTCATAATTGTTTCAGCATCTGGATTTGGGGGAATACTGATGTTCACGCTCTTATGCTCCCTAATCATATAGTCCACCGTAGAATTTCCAAAAGCTGAGAAACCGGCTGCAAACTTGAAGGTTATATAATCTTTGAAGGGTATTACGTCAAATCCCCACATGTGAAGAGGCCCGGCGCCACCATAGCATAGAAGTATATAGTCTAAGGGTGTGTAACCTCTCGCCATTAATGTGGCATTAAGCCAGTCACTCATTTTAGCATGCAATGATGCAATAGCTAGGTAGGCAGCATTGTAAACATCAAGACCTAAGGGTTGCGCAATCTTTTCTTCGATAGCTTTTAATGCCTTATCTCTATTCAATTTTACTTTACCTCCCAGGAAGTAGTTGGGGTTTAAATAGCCCAAAACCACGTTACAATCGCTTATTGTAACTTCATGATAATCCAAGCATATGCCTACACGGTAACCAGCGCTTTCAGGACCTAAAGTTATAAGTTTGGAAACTGGATCCACACGTACGACCATGCCCGCACCCGCGGCTATGGAGTCGGTACGCACCATTGGAAGACTAAGCATGTAACGGGCCACTTCTGGTTCTCTTTCTATGTGTATTATGCCATCTTTAATTATTCCAACGTCAAAGCTCGTTCCACCTAAATCAGTGGCTACAATGTTTTTTTCGCCGAGAATATCGCCAACGAACTTAGATCCCAGAACCCCGCCTATTGGTCCGCTTATGAGAGTTTCATATAGCCTAGGATATCTAATGTCAACTAAACCTCCATAGGAAAGGACCGTGTATAAGTTTCCTTTAAAACCCATCTCTCTGGCTTTGGTCTCAACTCTCAAAAGTTGATTAGCCGCTGGTTCAGCAGCAAAAGCTTGAATAACAGTACTGACAGTGCGCTCGGTCTCTTTACCTCTAGGAGAAACTTCTGAAGACAAAACAACATGAACATTTAACCCTCGTTCATTAATAACTTCCTTAGCTATTTCTCTTGTCTTAATCTCATGAACTGGATTCATTGTGGAGTTGAGATAACTCACCGCAATGGATTGGCAACCTTTATCCAAAAGCTCGTTAACCCCTCTTTTTACGTCTTCTTCATTCAGCGGTATAACTATGCGACCATTTGTATCTATACGTTCATTAACACCTTTTATTAGGTCCACTGGAACTAGAGGCCCTGGGAACACGTCTGGATAGATGTGGGTGACAGAATGAAGTTTGTCCACGTATGAGTACCCTAGCCATGAGTGCCCCCGCATGAAGTAGATGAGATGCTCAAATCCTCTTGTTGTCAATAAACCAGTTTTTAGGCCTCTGCGTGTTAACACAGCGTTAAGCAGCAAAGTTCCAGCGTATGCGCAGATCCTTAAGCGCGATAAATCTGGGGATTTGTCATTTAAAGCATCTTTTATACTTTCACCAAAACTGTATGATTCGTCCGCGTAGTTTGTCAACGCCTTTCCGAGTAAAAATGAGCCGTCCTCTCTCACCGCGATACAATCAGTCATTGTTCCCCCAGCATCAATAGAAATAATGATTACATCCCGTATTTTGTCAACCGAGACCATGCCTTCAACCTCGTAAATACAGAATATATTTAAGAAAAATATTTCCTTCAACTTTTAAGCTTTGCCTACACTTTCATTACAAATGATAATTTTGTCTAAACCTTTCTTGGGAAAACATCTAAAGTTCATTTTTAGTTATCTCACGTAATAAAATCTCCACAGTCCACCTTGCAGCCATCCCAACTACCACGGGACACCCCTTATCTGCATGTGCACCAGCATTTTCAAATTCATCCATCGTTATTATTATCTTATCTCCTTCCCGCTTAATCATTTGAAAAGTTCTTCCAAACATTTTTTTCTGCACGTCACAACACAGTATACTTCCATAGCTCTCAATAAATTTGTCATGCAGCTTTTTTACTAAGACCAAAGCACGTAAGCATTCATCGGGTTTTGCCTTAAGGTTCCTAAAGCCTTCCAGTCCCCTTCCAAGTATATAACCTATCGCCATAGCACCGCCCGAAAAACCCCCACAAGACCCGCTTCCAGTCAACCCGCCGCCTCCACCGAGTCCAGTGGTAGCTTTAAACGTTTTTTCGTCATAATCAACGTTTAAGGCGTCTAAAACAGCGGCAAAAGTACATTGAGCACAATTCTTGTTGAACTTCTCATATTTAAAGCCAAGTTCGTAAGCCTTGTTTAAAATTTTAAATTCTTCAGATTTGGCCATACAATTATTTTATGAACAAATAAAATTTAAGTTTTTACATACTTAAAAGTTAGAGGGATATCGGAACTAATTCATATGTTACATATCCTTCAGGATCCCTTTTTGTTGTAGTTAGACGTACTTGTGTCCCAGGCTTTAACTTCTTTGGATCATCCACGTTAACCCATGCTAGGACCTTTAGTCCATCTTTAAGTTGGGCTATGCCTACCACGTAATCTTTGTAATGGGCAAATGATGGAGGCTTGACAGTTATTATGGTATACGTTAAAAGTTCTCCTTCACAATTCACTTCAACCCAGCTTACATTGGAGTTTAGGCATGTAGGACAAACTGCACGTGGCGGAAAGAATTTTTTAGCACATTTGTTACATTGAGTTGCATAAACCTTGCCTTTTTTAAGTCCTTCAAAAAACTTTTGGATTTTTGCTATTCCTATTTGATATCTAAGCGGAAACACACGCAGACTTATGTATAGCGGCATTAAGGTTCTTTCATCTTCGACTATTGGTAAACCTTTCGTTTTTATATTCTCTTTAGCTTTTTCAAACAACTCGGACAATTTACCACCTTCCTCATCTACTTGGTTTTTCGAGTGAAAGCAACGTTACATACGCATAATGGCCAGCTCCCCCGATATTATGGGCTAGCGCCCTACCATTTCTGATAGTAACTTGTGCAGAGGGATTTGCATATTTACCATATTCTTGTCTAAGTTGTTTTGTTAACGTGTAAATCATTGAGCAACCAGTGGCGCCTATAGGATGACCTTTGGCCTTTAAACCTCCATCCATGTTAACTGGGATAATACCGCCATTATATGTCTGTTTTTCCCTCACGAGTTTTACACCCTCCCCTCTTTTGCAGAATCCCAAATCCTCGTAAGCCATGATTTCGGCTATCGTGAAACAATCATGCACATTCACAACGTCCAAGTGCTTGAAAGGCTTATCAGAATCTATGCCAGCCATTTTGTAAACTTGCTTTGCAGCTTCTACAGCACTGCCAAAACCACAGTAATCTGGTCGTGCGCTCAATGTACTTTCTCCCGTCGAAACGCCAATAGAGCTTATCCATATTGGAGTATCAGTCAGTTTCTTGGCGATGTCTTCACTTGCCAGCAACAATGCGCATGAACCGTCTGTTAATGGACAACAGTCAAAAAGTTTTAACGGCCAGGCAACATATCTTGACTGCATAACCATCTCAACCGTTATGGTTTTCCTAAACTGCGCCTTGGGATTCATTGCGCCATAGTAATGATTTTTTACTGCGACTTCAGCCAGGTCCTCTTCTTTCAAACCGTATTGTGACATGTAACGAGTTGCATGCAACGCATAGTACCCTGGAAAAGTTAATCCAAAGTTTTCAAATTCCCAAAGGAAGCTTCCTCCTCTACCCATTCGCTCTACTTGAAGTAAACTGGGCAGTTCATGCATCTTTTCAACTCCAAGAACTAGCACTAAATCTGCAAATCCGCTGGCAACAGCATTATATCCAACAAACGTTGCGGCACTTCCAGTAGCACACATAGCTTCAACCCGCATACTGCCTTTGGGGAGAATCCCGCAATAATCTGAGCAAATAAAAGCTGGAGAATCTTCGGCACTCCAAACACCAGCACACCCAAGTACTAAGAACTCTATATCCTTAGCCTCAATGTTAGCGTCTTCCATAGCCTCTTTCACAGCTTCGAAGGCTAATTCTTCAATTCTCACATCAAACCTGCTGCCAAACTGGCTATGGCCAACTCCTACCACGGCTACATTGCGCAACTTTAAATCCTCCGCTTTCAGATAAAACCAAGCTTTTCTGCTTCCTTAGTTAGCTGCTCTCTGAAATCTGGATGCGCTATTTTGATGAGTTCTTGGGCTCTTTCTTTAACGCTTTTGCCTTTTAGTTTGGCTGCACCGTATTCCGTGACCACATACATCGTGTTTGTCCTTTGCGTTGTCACCGCGCTTCCGAGTCTTAACATAGGAACTATTCTAGAGGCCAATTGATTAGTTTTTTTATCAAAATATGTTGATGGTAATGCAATAATTGAAATACTTGAAGGCCAGCCTATTGGTGGCATAGCTTTCGGAGAACGATAAGAGGGGGCATAAGTCCAAGCAGATTGCCCCCCAACCCCTGAAAACTCCATAGGCCCAATAGATTCAGCGTTGACTTGTCCTGTCAAATCAACTTCTAGAGCTGAATTTATGGAAACTACCTTATGATTTAGGGCTATTACCACTATGTCATTAACGAAGTCAGACGGATATCCAGCTACCATTGGATTATGATCTAACCAATCATACATTTTCCTACTTCCCAAGGCGAATGTATGTACAATCTTCCCAGGCAAGAAACTTTTCTTCCTACCAGTTATTATACCTGCTTCTGCGAGCCTGAATATACCTTCGCTTAACATTTCCGAGTGTACCCCTAAGTCTTTAGCACCCATTTCCTCCAGCATCCTACAGACCGCATCAGGAAGCCCCCCTATGCCAATTTGCAATGTCAGACCGTCAAGCGGTTTTGGCAAAATATTAAGAATATTTTCGGCTATCTTATTCTCTATATCTGATGGAGGCCGTATCGGTAATTCAAAAATTTTGTCCTCATGGTTTTCTATAATATAATCGACTTCAGAGACATGTATGCATTCATCGTAACCTCCTGGAACCCAAGGAAAGCTTTCATTCACCTCAACAATTTTTATCTTTGCCGACTCGAACATTGCCCTGCTGTAAGTAATGTCTGTGGAAAAGTTGAAGAAACCTCTCTTATCCATCGGTGTTACGGTTTTAATGGCTACATCAACCTTTAGATAGCCCTCTCTAAACAAATGCGGGTACTGTCCCAACTGTCCTGGCCAATAATAGACTTTTGGTCTTCCACGTAAAAATTCGCTTAAAAATCCTGTATATACTGAAAAGACCCTCCCCTCTTTGTCTTTTTCGAGACATTTTAGTGGTTTAAGCGGTATCTCAAGCCATAATTTAATATCCTCCAGCTCTGACAACCTTTCAGCTAAAGCTTTTTCGAAAAGCCATCCGATAGCAGAAAGGTTACCCATTCCTAGCCACATGCCGGGCGTTATTAGCTTTGCAACGTCTTCAGGTGATCTCAATTTTTTCTTGTACTCTTCTTTTGGATCCATCTTAAATCAACTCTTCTCATTTCATTTTATTTTTTAATATAACATCATAACACCATGATTATAAAATCTTATAACACTTTTAAAAATTGTGTATGAAACGAAGACTTGATTATGGCTAAGTTAACATCTCTGCTAAGTAACTCAAACGACTTAAGAAGCTAATAGCAAAAGCTATATACGAACATTAAATTAATAAGTTGAAATACAGAATGTTAGAACTTTTAGGAGGAAGACAAAATGAAAAGATTGGAGGGAATGGTTGTTGTTGTCACCGGAGGTGCCAGTGGTATTGGAAAGGCAACCGCTATTAGATGTGCCAGCGAAGGGGCAAAAGTAGCTGTTTGCGATGTGCAAGATGGACTTGGGGGAGAAGTTGTTAAAGACCTGCGCGGAAAAAATCTTGTAGCTAAATATTACCACATGGATGTTAGTAAAGAAAAGGACGTCAAAGAAGTCTTTAAGCGGATAGTATCGGATTTAGGTTTAATACAGGGTTTAGTTAATAACGCAGGAATCATTGACCCCGCAAATGACACGAGGTTAGTTCATGAAGGTAAGCCGGAAGTGTGGGAAAAAATTTTACGTGTGAATCTTATGGGTGTCCTTTTGTGCACTAAATATGCTCTGCCATACATGATTGAGTCCGGTAAAGGCTCAATTGTTAATCTATCGTCGGTTGCAGCGTGTGTAGCTCTCCCTGGTGTAGGATATACTGCCAGCAAAGGAGCCTTGCTTTCCGTTACGAGGTTATTTGCAGTGGATTACGCCAAGTACAACATAAGGGTAAACTCTATTTCTCCCGGCTTCGTTAATACACCACTCCTACAATCAATTTGGAAGGAAACTCCTGAGCATGCAGAAAAATTGCGACAATCAGTACCATTGAATAGGTTAGCTACGGCTGATGAAATAGCGTCGGTTATCGCGTTTTTATTGTCCGACGACGCTTCACACATAACTGGAATAAACATCGTTGTTGACGGGGGGTTCACGGCCCAGTAAAACTCAAATCGTTGAGAAATGTTGAAATTTTCTTTCTGTTTTTTATTGTATTTTTTAATATCTCTTACCTCAAAAAACGCAAGACTTAAATAAACAGAATTTGATACATCTCAGCTACCTTGAGGGAAAATATGAAAAATAAACAAAAATATAACATGTCTTACTTAGAGATGTTTGATAAACTTAACTTAGAGAGAAAGCCGGTTGGTGTAAAATTTTCGTATTTGAAGCCGGAAGGTTTCAAACAGCTAAGCAAAGAATTAAAACTCTGCGAGTGTCTAGGTGAAGCGCAAAAAACAGGTCAGCCGTTTTACATAGGGAAGGAAAATGAGGATTGCTATGGTAAAAAAGTTCTAGGAATGGAGAGTTTTCCACCCTTCGCTGAAAGCGGTCTAATAGGACCTGAATTAAAGATTTTTCAAGACCCGCGGGCTAATGCAAGACTTTATTTCTACGTTCCATTTTTAAAGCCTGGTACTGTTAATTACGTAGTATTTTCCCCAATTGATAAGTTAACATTTAACCCTGACCTATTGATGGTTACCGCTAACATTAGTCAAGCAGAATTAATCTTGAGAGCTATGAGCTACTCAACAGGGGAGCCGTGGGTTTCTAAACACTCGTTTGTTTTGGGATGTGCTTGGCTTTTTGCCTATCCATACATTAGCGGAAAAGTCAACTATATAGTAAGTGGAATGACTTTCGGTTCCAAGGTGTTGAAAGAACCTCCAGAAGGTTACATTATAATATCTATTCCCCACGATTGGATACCGGTTATCGCCAGAAACTTGCAGGAAATGACATGGTTCCTTCCATCATACGAAGGAAAGGAAACTCACTCAAAAATATTCGAAGAGATACTTAAGAAATTCGATCGAACTACTTAAGAAAAACATATGATTCACCAGCACTCAAAAACTCTTGACTTGAAACATTCATTGTTTTTTCTTTACTCACTATTGGTGTTTTATTTTAAGTTTTTCTGAAGATCAGGTGACGTAGGTCAAGGGCATTCTTCATAGACTGTTTTGTACGTAGTTAATTTCTTAACTAATCAAACGTAGTTTTTACAACGGATGGTTTAGCCCAACAATTCTGGTGTTACATGTTTCATTAAGATTATAGCAACGACCTTGACATTTTTAACTTACCCTAAAGACCAAGGTAATTAATTGTTTTTATACGGAAGGTTTATCAACGGATTCTGGCGAATTGGAAAAGAAATACGGTTGACTGTTTAATTTGGTTTAAGGCTGGTGAGTTTGCCGAGAAAGATCTTGGATAAGTTGGATAGGCTTTCCGCAAAAACGATAGCTAAATATGGAGTGTATTTAACGGCTGTTGTGTTGTTTTTTGCTTTGATTTTGGTTCCGCCTATTTTGGGCATAATAATTAAGTGGGGAGCTATGGAAGAAATTTTTGGCAATGCAGAACTTTTGGCTGGTGCGTTAAATGCCGTGAAGAATTCTTTTGTTGTAGCTGTGCTCGTATCGGCTTTAGATGTTGCTGCCGGAATCCCGATGGCTTGGCTTATAGCTCGCAGCAAATCTAAATGGATAAACGTTCTAGACACGCTTGCCGATGTTCCATTCATAGTACCGACTGCAGTGCTGGGCTATTCACTTCTTCTTTTTTGGCATAATCCTAAGATGGTCTCGGAGATCTTTTGGGGGCCGTTGATCTCACCGGGCGTTTTTCTTGTAGCTTTGCTTCATTTCACGTTCTCCTATCCAGTTGTTGTAAGAGTGATTGTGGGTGCACTGCTGGACTATAAGATTGAGTATGAGCAAGCCGCAAGAACATTAGGCGCACCACCACTCACAACGGCGAGAACCGTTACGCTTGGGATCATAAAGCCTTCACTAATTGCAGCCTTTATCCTAGCCTTTGCAAGGTCTATTTCCGAAACTGGAGCCACCATGATGGTTGCCGGAGCTTTTGAAAACGGTCCAATATTTATCCAAAAAACAAAGGACACTTATGTAGGAGCCACGGTGTTCGTAAGCCTAATCCTCATAGTTTTCTCATGTCTAATTTTTGCGGTGATACGTGTTCTTGGCGGTAGGTTAAAGTTGCCAATTAAAAGTGCTTGGCCAACTGTGGAAAGGAAGTTAAGCTATTCAACTGCAACCTTGACTAGAAACAGTATAACACTTTTTGTCTTTTTTGCGGTTGTTTTGGCTCCTTCACTTTTCGCGGCTCTTCCAGCTTTTGAAGCGCTTTCAACCAATATCTTTCATGAGGCTTTGTCCCGTGTTAATCCGTGGGACGATTATTGGCAAAGTCTCGTTTTGTCATATTCTCTTGGGGCAACCGTAACCGTTTTAAACGTTTTCATGGGTTTGCCCATGGCCATAATTGTGGCAAGGAAACGTCTTGGACGCTTTTCATCAGTCTTAAACGTTTTAGTTGACATTCCAATAATTGTCCCGTCTGTAGCGCTCGGCGTGTCTTTGCGGTTCTTTTGGAAGGAGACATTAGCGTTCATATCCGACGTCTGGCTTCTTGTTTTTGCACATCTAGCCATTACATATCCATACTTTATCAGATCTATGGCAGCAGCTATTGAAAGGATAAGCATGGAGCTGGAAGAGGCCTCAAGAACCTTGGGAGCTAAACCATTATGTGTCTTTAGGACAATAGTGTTCCCTTTAACTAAATATTCGATGTTTTCAGGCGCCATAATGGTTTTCACAAGAAGCGTAAGCGAAACAGGTGCCACTTTGGCGGTTACCGAGCTCAGGACAGCTCCGGTTATTTTGGTTGATTGGGTTAAGACATGGATGAAATCTGGCAGCTTTGTTAAATTTTTAGAAATTGGTTTAGGATGCGGTTTCTTAATATTAATCTCCTTCATAATCTTATTGGCATTAAGGCTTGTCGTAAGGGGTAAGGGAAGGTACTGAAATGCCAGATGTGCGCCTAGTAAATGTCACTAAAAGGTTCGGTAAAATAGTGGCGGTAGACAACGTCAGCCTCCACATTAAGGACCGAGAGTATTTCTCCATTTTGGGACCTAGCGGATGTGGAAAAACAACATTGCTCAGGCTTATCGCCGGCTTGATCGAGCCGGATGAGGGCGAAATATACATTGGTGATAGGCTTGTAAATAACGTTCCACCAGAAGACCGTGACATAGGCTTTGTTTTCCAAACGTTCGCATTGTTCCCTCATATGAATGCTTGGGAAAACGTTACCTATGGCCCACGGGTGAAAGGTTTTGACATGAAAAAGGCTGAGAGAATAGGCCATGAAGTCTTGGAGATGGTTAAGCTTCACGAGCGGTTAGATGCTTTCCCCCACGAGTTAAGCGGCGGCATGATGCAGAGAATAGCTGTTGCAAGAGCGCTGGCCGCCGGTGCAAAACTGCTGTTGTTAGACGAGCCTTTGGGACATTTGGACGCGAAGGTCAGAAACGAGCTTAGGTATGAAATTAGGCGTATGGCGAAAGACTTGGAGTTAACCGCTATACATGTAACCCATGACCAGTCAGAGGCTATGGCAATATCTGACAGAATAGCCATAATGAAGAAAGGAAAAGTCTTGCAGGTTGGCACGCCTCAAGAGCTTTACATGAACCCGAAAAGTATTTTCGTAGCCCATTTTATTGGAGGAGCAAACTTCCTTGAAGGCTTCATCGCAGAAGCCGCTGATAAAATGGCAACCATTGAACTTCGAGGTGGAGTGAAAGTTCAAGTGTTGAATAGGGGCTTGAATAAAGGTGAAAGGGTGGTTTTAGCTGTAAGGCCGGAAGTATTCATCCTTGAGAGACGCAGAAGCCGAAGTGTAAACTCCATTCTTGGGTTAGTTGAAAGGGTTGCTTTTGAAGGTACTAATGTTCGGTATGAAATTAGACTTGAAAATCAAGATTTGATTGTGGCTGTTATGCCTTCCCTTTCATGTGAATGGTTTAACGTTGGAGAGAAGGTTACTGTAAGTTTTCAGCCGGAAAACGTTCACGTATTTGCTTATCCAGAAATTGGATTACGGGAGGAGACAGCTGTTGAGTGATTTAGTAAAATGGTTTGAGAAAAGACGTGAAACAAAAGCCTTAGCAATAATCCAGCGACATTTAGCCCTGACCACAAGTATAGTTGAAGACCTAGATAAAGCTGTTGCAGCAGCTGTAAAAAAGGATGTAAAAGAAATGCGTGCATGCATCGAAAGAATAACAAGCAATGAAAGGGAAGCCGATGTCTTGAGAAGAAAAGTTATGGACGAAGTTTCGAAGGGTGAACTCCCACCTACAGCTAGAGAAGACATAATGCATTTAGTTAAAAGGGTGGACATGGTTGCGGACTGGAGCAGGGAATCCACGAGAGTTTTGAGCGTATTACCTATGGAAGATGTTCCCGAGTCCATCAAAGGAGAAATTATGGAGATGGCTAAAGGCGTGAAAGAATGTGCAATTTTATTACAGAAATGCGTAAATAAGATAATCACAAAGCCAGAAGAGGCGTTGCAAGCTGCAGACGCTGTGGAAAGGGGGGAGGAAAAGGTAGACGATTTGCATGAGAAAGCACGGATGCTTCTTGGAAAGGAAAACCTTTCAAAAGCTGGAGTAGCCGTTTTAATCGGGCAGCTCTTTGAAGCTTTGGAAATGATTGCCGATTCATGTGAAAATGCATGCGATCAAGTTCGAGTTATAGTGGTTAGAAAATAATGGAGGTGCCTATGAAATGGGTGATATCCGAATAGATATATCCGAATTAAAGGTTGAAGGCGATGAGTTAGTAAAAGAGCTAGCTGACTTCCTCAATGAAAGAACCGGCATCGAAACAGAGAAGACACCAAACGAAATAATCTTGAAAACTGGCGAGAAAGGCGTGTCAAAACAGTATTTGCGAGTGCTCTTGCGGAAATTCCTACATAAATCGGAGCTTAAAGACCATTTTAGAGTAATAAGCGGCAAAGAAAACAGCTTAATAATAAAGGGTAGAAGAACCTCTGAAATGAAAGAATAAGACGTTATTTCTCCTTTTTGTTGGTTTCATTTTTCTTTTTAGTTAAGTTTTCCTGCACCTTGAAAACGTAGTGTCTCGCTAAATAGACGTTCTTATAAGCGTCTGACAACTCTCCTTTTCCAATAGACTCTTCTGCCTCACTAATCAAACCTTTAACTTTTAGCATGACTTGATCCATTTGAATACTTTTAACCTCCGGGTTGGACTTAGCAATTGACACGTTATGTCCATTTCCAAGGGTTATAGAAAACAAAAACAATGCATATTCAAGTTCCGCGGCGACATGCCAAACACTGTTTGAAAAGGCGTTTTCATCTTTGTTTCTTAAGGATAGTATGGAATTGTCTAAGTAGCTTATCGCGGATTTCAAGGCCTTTGATATTTTGTCAATGGAGGACATCTTCCCCAGCCCGGTTTGTTGCACAGTTTTACAGCTCAACTTTTTATCTGTTTCGTCTAAAAGTTAGCTACAAGTCTCCCTTTGCAACGAAGATTATTCCCAGAAGCACTAAGGCTGTTCCCAAGACAAAGAGCGGTGCGGGCAATTCGCCGAATAATACCACGCCAAGGGCTGTGGCACCTATAGGTTCAAGCAAGGCCATAGTAGCTGTTTCAAAGGACTTCAAATTGGAAAGGGACGAAAAATACAGCGTATGTGCTACAGTGGTTGGAAGGATGCCTAAACCGAGCAGTGGAAGAATAACTCCGACCTCTGCCGGGAACATTAGTGTTTTACTTGCAACCGTCGAGCCTAATAGACCTACAACAATTGACGCAAATAAGTATATGGGAAGCATTATCGGCAATATCGCCTTCTGCTCTCTTATTTTTCTGCCATAGTTTAGATAGATGGCCTCCACAAAAGCAGCTAAAACAGCTTCTAAATCGCCTTTTGCAGTTGAAGAAAACCCAACTAAAGTCTCATCTAAGCTGGTGGCGTATTCAGCGTATGCAATAATGAATGCCCCAACAACAGATACAGCTATTCCAACGGCCACTAGACGGGAGGGCTTCAAGTTGAAAAGAAAAGACGAAATGAAAACTGAGAAAATTGGTGCCGTGTTAACAAGGACCGTGGCGTTAAGAATCGTTGTATGTTTAACGGCTGATATAAAGAAAATAAAGTGAAGCCCAAGCAAAAGCCCCAAGGCAAAAAATTCCTTTAAATTTTTCAGTCCGTAATCTTTTAAGCCGGAAAACTTCCTAGAAGATAGCAATATTGCCGCTAGAATGCAACAAGCGATCACCAAACGCCAGAAAGCTATGGAAAAAACGTCTAAATTTTGAAGAAATCGTATAAAAACCGCCGCTGTACCGAAGAGGGTACCTGCAACCACACCTTCTATTAGGGCTAGTTTTCGCGTCCGCGTTTTCAAAGACATAAATCCATTTTCTGCATTCGAATTGAAAAATTTTCCTTATCAACTCGCTCCATTCAATTCTTCGAAAAGTTCTTAAAACATTCATTCACAAGAAGAATGCAAGGTTACATGAAGGGATCTTGTTGAAAATTGTTAGGTACCGACACAGGAAGCATGAAGGCTACGGTGCTCTAATTGAAGAAAGCAAAGTGATATCTTTACGAGCTTGGCAAGATGTCTAAAAACGAGGGTGGCTACAACACTGGAGGAATTTATAATATCGGGCGACCTTGAAAAGGCGGAAAGAATAATTTTAGAGGCTTCACGAAACGTTGTCAATAAAGCCTCTTTACCAATAAATGAGGTGAAGCTTCTTGCGCCTATAACAAACCCGCCTAAAATCATCTGCCTTGGACTAAATTATAGGGACCATGCAGCTGAACAAAATGCAATGATACCGGATGAACCGATAATTTTTTAAACCCCCGCACCGCAATAGTGGGACCTAATGATGAGATTGTCAAACCAAAGTTTGTAAAACAGCTTGACTATGAAGCTGAATTAGCCTTAATAGTTGGGAAAAAGGCTAAAAATGTTTCCGTCTCGGAGGCTAAACACTACATTTTCGGGTACACAATTTTAAACGATGTTTCAGCATGAGACATCCAGTTTAAAGATAAACAGTGGACAAGGGGTAAAAGCTTCGACACACCTTTGCCCCGATAGGTCCATGCATCCTGACCCGAGAGCAGATGGGTGACCCCCTTAAACCTTTATATTCGCACATGGGTTAACAGTGAGTTACGGCAGAACTCTACAACCAAAAATATGGTTTTCAGTGTTTATGAAGTGCTTCACCATTTAAGTAAAGTGATGACCTTAGAGCCATGCGACATTATTGCGACAGGCACACCAGCGGGTGTTGGTTTTGCCATGAAGCCAGAACCCAAATTCTTGCATGCAAGCGACGTCGTAAAAATAGAAATTGAGAAGATAGGCATTTTAGAGAACATGGTTATTGAGGAATAATTCTAAAGGCTGTCTGCTACTTTTCTACAGAAACCGTGCTTTCGCCAGCTTCTTTTTCAACTCTTATAACATGTTCAGCTTTTTCCGCAAAGGCTTCACTGTGAGTTACAGCGATTATCTGCTCTATGGCTTTAAACCGCGATATAGCTTCAGCCAAGCGATCTATGGAACCATCTTCTCTTCCAAGACTTTCGGTCGGTTCATCAAGTAATAGTAGGCTTAATCCATGCCCGGTTTTGGACTGCATTATTAACTGCCCCAAGCCAAGGCGATATGCAAAAGCTATCAATGTGCGTTCTCCACCTGAAAGGTTTGAAACTTCCCTTTCGACGCCGCTTTCGCTTAACACATAAGGTGTGTAAGTTTCGTCGATCATAACGTTTATTGGGGAGCCTTCTCCACCAACTAGGCTGTCTAAAATTTGCTGGACAAGGTTTTTCAGTACTTTTACAAACTCGCTTCTGAGCTTTGGCTGAATACTTCTATAGGCATCGCGGATGCTGCCTATGACGCTGACAATTTTGTTCAAATTCTCTATTTTTTCCAGCTTTTTCTGAGCTTGATCAATTCGCTCTTTAATGTCGTCTAAGCGTTTCAACAAGTCGCTTTTACGGTTCTCCATCGTTTGCAGTTCAGACTTAAGCAAATAGTAGTTTTGGAAGACTTTGTCTCTATATTTTTTAGCGTTTTCAAGATCTGAAATGTCGAATCGAGTAATTTCAAAGCGGACTCTTTCAAGATGAGCTCGCAGTTCCATCTCCATTTTCTGTTTTTCTTCAAACTCTCTTGAAAGTTCAGTCAAAGCTTTTGATTCTTCATTTATGCGGTTTTTAAGCTCCTCGATTCTTGGCATTAAGCTCTGAAGATTCGTGATGGCTACGCTGGCTTTTTCCTTCAACTGTTGCAGTTCCATTATTTCCTTTTGAAGCTGGCTTATGGTCCTTTGTCTCTCACTGTTTTCTTGCTGGATTCTCTGGATTAGGCTGTTCTTATATTCGCTGGTTAAGGGCTGCAAGCATAATGGGCAGCGATTTTCGGTTGAAAGGGATGAAAGCCGCCTTTGGTCTGCCTGCATACTTCTAAGAGCGGCTTCCTGTTCGGCTTTTAGGTCAGCAATTTGACTGTCAAACGTTAGCAGATACTGCCTTAAGACCTCAAGGGGCTGATCTGCCGGCACTCCAACTTCTTTCAGTCTATCCCTTTGAGTTTGAATTTGAGTTTCCATGGAGTTAAGGCGTTGCTTCAGGTTTTCGATTATGGCTTTTTTGCCTTCAATTTTTTCGGCAGCCGCTGCCAAAGAATCTTCTAGGCTGGCTAGTTGAGCTTGAATTTGAGCTTCTTTTCGCTTATGTTCCTCTATGGACACTCTTAGCTCTTCAAGCCTTTTAAGCCTTAAATCAGCCTCTTCAAAGATTTTTCTGACTTCTTCAAGTCTTCTTGAAGCGCTTTGGATGTCAATTTCTAGACGTGTGAACTCTTCAGCTAGACGCGTGTACTCGGCGTTAAGCTTTTCTAAGCCAACAACATCGGGGTCTTTTTCGTAAACCTTCTTTTCCGCTTCGTATTCTTTTTGGTAAGCGGCGATGTTGCTCCAAGCTGTTTCGTAGTCTGAAAGCCCAAATAGTTCGTCTAGGCGTCTTTGGCGGTCTCTCGGCGGAGCGTCTATAAGCTCTTTTAAGTGTTCTTGTCTAACCCAGACTATTTCACGGAAAAGTTCCTTGTCAAGTCCGGTTATAGTTTTTAGTTGTTCTGCTACAGCGTCGCTTTTCACACTGGCTATAAGGGTTTCACCCTCAAAAAACTTCAATTCATCAAAGTCTTGGCTTATGCCTTTTCCACGCCTTTTCAGCCCACGTGTTAGAGTGTAGCTTTTGCCATTTTGGGTAAATTGAAGAATAACTTTACCGCTTTCAGCTCCGTCCCTCAGCAGATACTCGTAACTTCTTCCTAGAGGATCCCCGAAAAGGGCGAAGTCAATGGCGTAGAGAATGCTTGATTTTCCACGTCCTAAACCGCCCACGAGGCAGTTGAAGCCTCTTGCAAATGGCACCGTTGTCTTAACGTGGGAGCGTATGTTTTCCAGTTGAACAACTTCTATCTTCATTCTATAAGTTCCTCCAAAATCTGTCGAACACGCTCATCCTGTTTTTTCGTCAACGGCTCAATGAGATTAACGGCGGCGCGGGCTATTTTCTCCGCTTTTTCCGGTCCATAGCGCTCAGCGAAAACCTGCACGAAATATTCGAAACTCTTCGTTTTCAAGTCCTTAATCTCACTTTCGAATATGGAGCGAACGACGGTTTCTGGAACCTCACTTTCACGGAGCAAAACAACTGGGTGGACAAGCAACGCTTTTTCAGCTGCACTTCTAATCTGGGCAACGTCGACATCGGCACGGCTTGCTTCTGCTGGAAGAACACCCTTCAATACTGGAACAAGGATGGCACCATCTTGGTCAGCGCTTTTCACGAGTTGAACAGTAAGCTCGGTGATTTTCGAAGCTGTAAAACCAGTGAAATCTTGTTCTAAAACGATAAATTTGCGGGGAGACTCAAGCTTAATAAATTGTGGAGAAGCCTCGCCTTTCTCGTTTACTTCAACATAATAGAAGCCCTTTTCGTTTTTAGCCTCATCATAGTTTATGGTTTCTGTGCTGCCTGGATAAGCCAGCAGACCACTCTTAAACTTGCCTAGATAGGGCGCATGCACGTGTCCAGCGGCGTAATAGTTGAAACCGTCCGGTATGAGTTCCGGCGACGCTTCAGCCTCAATATAGGGTGGGCTAACCTCCGGAATCTCTAGAGCCATATGGAACACGAAAATGTTGAAAAGCGACTGGTCTGGCACCGGCTTGTTTTTCTCCATAAAAGCGGGAAGCATCTCTTCAGTTTTACGGCGAGTCCTAAAGTTCGGCACTCCATAAATGTAGCAGCATTCTGGCATCCGCCAACAAGCCCCTTCATGTCTTGGAAGAAAGTGGATCAAGCCAGCACTATCCAACGGGTTTAGAATCGTGCTTGTTACAATGTTTGGCGCTGAATCATGGGAACCATCCACCACCAACACTGGAATACCAGCATCCCGCAGCCTACTAAAGTTTTTAACAGCGCTTTCTAACGTGACATTAGAGGGCCGCGCGTTGTGGAAGAGATCTCCAGCAATAATCATGAACGTTGGCTTTAACTCCAACGTTTTGTCTACAAGTTCGCTGAAAACTTTGTCAAAGTCTTCTCTTCTAGCTTCTAGTCCATACTGGGAATAGCCTAAATGCAAGTCCGCAGAGTGGACAAAGCTGAAAGCCTTCAAATAGATTTCACCTCAACAGTCCTTAACTATAACCTACAATAGCTACAAACCCTATTAACGTTTAATCGACAATGAACAGAAACATATAATACAAAGTGACGGTTTCAAGCAACAGACAAGGCGTCCATAATGAACTGCCAGAAATGCGGCAAAGAAACGTTCCTACCCTTTAGATGTCCCTACTGTGGGGGATACTATTGTACAGAACACCGCTTGCCGGAAAACCACAACTGTCAAGGACTAGAGTTTGCCCGCTCACCATCAAGAAAAGAGACGCTAGTGCCAACGCTACCGCAAACCCCAACAATTCAAAGTTCATATGAATATACTGTAACGTACATCCCAGCTAAACAGAAAAGGAAGCTTTCCTTCAGCGGTAAAGAGACCACCCATCTCGTCGTTGCCGCACTGCTTGTTTTGGGCGTAGGATTATCCTTAGGTGTTTCGCCCCGAATCTATGCAGAACTCAAAAGCCCAGTTATGCTATTTTTTTTCGCATTAATCGTGGCTGCCTCGTTCCTAGCCCACGAGTTGGCCCACAAAATTGTCGCACAAAAAGAAGGGTTGTGGGCTGAGTTTAGGCTAATATTTATGGGTTTAATTTTAACAGTCATATCCATTATTTCTCCACTCTTCAAAATTATATCTCCTGGAGCAGTCGTCATTTTCGGGTTTGCGGACAGAAAAAGTGTTGGAAAAATATCTATAGCCGGGCCGTCCACCAATTTAGCATTGTCAGCCGGGCTTATTGCACTGTATTTTATACTTCAACATGGGATCTTAATGTATGCTGCTGCCTTTAACGCTTGGATAGCCCTCTTTAATTTAATTCCGTTTGGAGTTTTAGATGGTTACAAGATCTTCAGGTGGAACAAAAGCGTCTGGACGCTGTCGTTCATGTTAAGCTTAGCCCTAACAATAACAACTTTCCCACATTTGTAGAAGCCTACTAGACGAGCTCTATTGTGATGTGAACCTCTTCTGGAACACGAATTCGCATAATCCTTCTCATAGCGCGTTCTTCAGCATCAATATCTATTAAGCGCTTGTGAATGCGCAACTCCCATTTATCCCATGTGGATGTTCCCTCGCCGCACGGTGATTTTAAAACTGGAACTTTAAGCCTTTTGGTCGGAAGCGGAACAGGCCCAACCATTTTTACCCCTGTCTTTTCAGCTATACTTTTCAGTTCCTGACATACTTCTTCAAGTTTCTTATAGTCCGTACTCGTTAAGCGTATGCGCGCTTTTCTAACCATATCCTGTCATTCACGCCTCAGTTCCAAATATATTTCTCGGTGGGATACCTTTAGACACCAAAGCACAAATAAAAACTTATCGAAGATAACATCACATAAACATATACAATGCACTAAGGGTAGTAAATGGACAGCCGTCAACGGGATGAGCCATAATGTTAAAGGTTAAAGGAGTTCTAATAGATTTGGACGGAACAATCGTTGATTCAAGAGAAGCCTACACCGAAGCCCTAAAAATAGCATGCAAAACGCTGGGAATTAAAAACTTTAATCCAGTCATCGCGTTAGAAATTCCAAGAAGGCTTGAGCAAAATCAGCCCATAAAAGATTTGATATATGAAATCAACGTCGAAAAGTTTCTAGACACTTACTTGAAGACATATTATTCAATAACGGAATATAAAACAAAACTGTTGCCTAATGTTTCGAAAACACTTAAGGAACTTTCTAAAAGGACGAAGCTTGCGCTGCTTACAATGCGCCGCGTCCCAAAGGAAAACATATGGAAGGAACTGGAAAAATTTGGCATAGCCAAACACTTCCACTGCATAGTAACAGCTTTAGACACGCCTTTTCCAAAGCCTTCACCTAAGGCTATAGTGGCGTGCGCTGAAAAACTATGTGTCAAAATAGGTGAATGCGCCGTTGTAGGCGACTCGGTCAGCGATGTAAAAGCCGGGAAAAATGCTGGAGCCAAGACTGTGGCTGTTCTATCCGGAATATTTTCAAGAGAAGAGTTGGCGAGGGAAAATCCAGACTTAATTATTGCAGACTTGAATGAACTGCTGAGAGTTTTGGGCTAACTCAAAATATTACGAAACAGATAATATAGCTAGAAATTACTTAAGAATGTTATAGAAGTAATCATAAATAAAGCTTAATTAAAACTTTAGAGCAATAATATCTCGGAGAGGGCTTCGAAAAACAATGAATTTCATCGAAATACTGATAGCTGAAAAACTTAAAAACAAAAACCCAATGTTAGATGTTTATGGAGCTGACCGCAAAGTTCTCCAAATAGCCTGCCAAGACTTGACAAATTACCTAAAGGTACACTGGGACTTGATAGGCAAAGAAGCAAATGAATGCGAGTTAGCAGACAAACTGGAAGAATTTTACCAGAAGGAGCCGAGCCAGCTTGAAGAATTCATTAATCTGTGGATCGGCATATGGTTCAAGAAATGGAGCGAAAGAGTAAAACTACTCATAGGCAACGAAGACTCCAAAAAGTGGGATAAAATGACAAAGATCTTAAACAACGCAGAGCCCTTGTGGAGAAAAATACCAAACCGCAAAGAAATGCAGGAAATTGTAATTGCCACACTAATAAAGAACGGTGAAATCTGTGGCACCTCAATACTCTCTGAAAACATATTAAAAATGGAATTAGGTGAAAACAAGAAAAAATACACCACCGAAGAAGAGCGGACAATGAATATTCTAAACAACGCGCTGCGTAGGGCTAGAGAGTTAACTAGAAGCAAGGGACCGTTAATTTTCGTTAGAATCGATAAAGGATACTTTAACAACTTTTAAAAAAGGCAATATGATTTCTCAGCGGATTCTACCTCTGTTAAGGTTTTTAGTCTGCCAAGAATATCTCCTGATGGTTGTTGTTTCACCATAGCCGCATGCAGCACAACGCCTCTTTGATACGTTATAGGCTCTTCTTCCGCAGCGTCTGCAGCGTATATGTAGGGTTTTACCGGTTCGTTTTCCAAAGGAGGGTGTTCCCTTTCCCAAGAGGCTTTCACCTTGGAGGTGGAGAAATCAAAACAACGTTATCTCCGCGGACTATTATTAGACCAAGCTTTTTAACGTTTTCAGCGTCTGTTGTATCCTCTGTCTCTTCAAGGACGAGGTTTAAGTGTTGATCAAAACCTTTCAGTCTTCCTCTGAGGCTTTTTCCGCCCTTTAATTTTACAAGCACGATTTTTCCAAGATTCTGCTCAAGGATTTCGGTTGTCATCTCACTCATTTGAAAGGCCCCACGCCTAAACAGTTTACTCTTTTATACTTAAACTTATACCATTTAAATCTATCTAAGAAAGAAGCGAAAAACCATGTCTAAAGGATATAAAAGACATTTCTTGAAGGTAAAAGAAGTTAAGACTCTGCTGGAAGAGGCGTCAAAAAAGCTGAAAATAGAATTAGACAAGATTTTAAGTCCAGAAGCAAAGGTAGAATTGATTAAAACAAGTTTCGGCGAAACTTTCCTCATAAATGGTAAGCCATGTCTTTTCAAGCTTGGACAAAACCTATATCCTACTCTCCTTTTTGAGGAAGCCCTCGCTCTGATGCCAAAAGTCGTCGTGGACATGGGGGCAATCAGCCATATATGCAACGGTGCTGACGTTATGGCTCCTGGCATAATTAGCTTTGAAGGTGCCTTCAATAAAGGCGATTTAGTTGTGGTGGTTGATGAAAAGTACAGTAAGCCGCTTGTTATCGGAGAAATCCTCTACAAGGACGATGAAACTGTTAATATAAAGCGGGGTGTCGTTGTCAAAAACATACACTTTGTTGGCGACAAAATATGGAAAACTCTCAAAGAGATGAGCTGAATCTATCGCTAACTGCAAATTAATATTTCAGATTCATAAACTTCTTAATAGCCAATCCATATCCTAAATCAGAAAAGTAGCTAAGTGAAGAAACACTTAAACTATTGAAGGGTGTAAAAATAAACAGAGAGGAGAGAATTGCCAAGTTTAAGTGAACTGTTCCGCAGATATAAACGAGAAGAAAAAGAGGTGGAACGCAAAGCTGAGGAGATGAAAAGCGCGCTTGGCAAAACTTTTTTGAAGGCCATGCCTCTCCGCGACTTGTCCGACCTAGACACTGTTAAAAATGAAGTGCGCTCCGGAAACATTTTAATCCTTAGGATAACTCCCCTTGCAAACAAAAGCATTGAAGATGTTAAGCGAGCAGTTAATGAATTATGCGAATTTGTAGAATCACTGGGTGGAGATATTGCCCGTTTAGGCGAAGAACGGGTTGTTGTTTGTCCTCCAAATATTAAAATTTGGAGAGAAAAGCAGCAAGTGGCAAGTGAACCAATGCCTACAGCAGCCTAAAGGTTTCCATAACAGAAGGTGTAATGACAGGTATACTGCACTTTTTCTCAATGAAACTTGCTATGCTGGCTATTTTCGCTTTTTCTCCATGACACACAATAACCCTTTCAGGTCTGGGCTTCAGTTGAGTCACATAGTTTATTATTTGCCGTCTGTCTGAGTGCCCCGAAAAACCTTCAATGGATTCAACACGCATTTTCACCTTTACAACCGACATTTTGCCTTCGCTGTCCATCATGGTAACCTCGTTTATGCCCTTTTGGACCCTTCTTCCAAGCGTGCCTTCAATCTGGTAGCTTACAAAAATTATCACGTTTCTTTCATCTTCGGCTAATCCCTTAAAGTACTCTATTACAGGGCCTCCTTCAAGCATTCCTGAAGTGGCCATTATTATACATGGTTCACCGTCAATGATGTTTTGTCTTACGCTTGGATGTTCAACCACAGTGAAGTAGTCTGACTCGAAGGGGTTAACTTCATCGTGAAGTATGCTGTTACGCACTTCCCGCCCAAGATACTCGGGGTAGGCTGTGTGAATGGCTGTCGCCTCGGAAATCATGCCCTCAATAAATACTGGAGCCTCTTTCATAAGCCCACGTTTCATGTAACCGTCAAGAATCAACATTATTTCCTGCGCTCTGCCCACAGCTGGGACAGGAATTAAGACTTTACCCTTTTTTTCTAAGGTTTCATTTATAATTCTTGTGAGACGTTCCTCAGCTTCGGTTCTTGAGGGCATAACATCCTCTGTACCGCCGTAAGTGCTTTCGGTTATAAAGGTTTCAACCCTCGGGAACTCTGCTGTTGCTGGTTCCAAAAGCATGGTTCTTGCATATTTGTAGTCGCCTGTGTAAACTATGTTATGTAAGCCTTCACCAATGTGTAAGTGAATAATCGAAGAGCCTAAAATGTGTCCAGCGTTATGCAATGTTAGACGCACGTCTGGAGCTATGTCTGTTACAACGCCATATCTTAGTGGAACCGTGTGCAGCACGCATTCCCGTACGTCTTTCTGGTCGTAGGGCGGTATAATGCCTTGTTTGCTGGCAACGTCCAGATAATCAAGTTGAAGAAGCGTCATTAGGCTTGACGTTGGAGCAGAACAGTAAACTGGACCGTCATAACCGTATTTGAAAAGGAAAGGCACTAGACCGCAGTGGTCTAGGTGGGCGTGACTTATGACAACAGCATCCAGGGAGTCTATCTCGAAAGCAGGATGATCGAGTCTTGGAAAAGCCTCGAAGGGCTTTGACGAACCTGGGTTGATGCCGCAGTCTAAAAGTATGTTGCTTTCCCTCGTCTGCACTAAAAATGCGGATCTGCCGACTTCCTGCACTCCGCCCAAGGGTGTTATTCGGACATCGCCGACTTCGAAGGCTTTAGGTCTGAAAATTCTTTCGCCGAAAGTACGCAGAATTCTTTCCCGTTCTTTGCTTTCAGCGTGGAGGTAATGGCGCATGTTAGCTATAATCTTTGAACGAAGAGGTGGGCTTCTTAAAACGTGGGGGCGCCACTTCGTCTTCTTGATGATTTCCTGGAGAACCACGCCATTTTTGCCTATAACCATTCCAGGCTTTTTGGCTTCAATTATTATTTCTCCAAGGCTTGGGTCGAAATTTATGTCCGTAACTTCAGCCTCAGGCGGGATTATTTCGCGGGCTATTTTTTCCGCTTCTCTTTCAGGCAGCCTTACAGAGGGGTCGGAGCGAACAACAATCCGCTTTCTTATTACGCTTACTATGTCAGTGATTAGGCTGGTTTGTTCAACGAGAATTTCAGGTTTTTTGGCGTAGATAGCCAGCATTGGACCTTCATATTCCACTCTTGTAACTTCTGCTTCCTTTGGAACATGTTCGAGGATGTATTGGCTTATTTCGATTTTCTCTTTTTCAGAGCTGCGTGCCAATTTCTATTTCCCTACTTTGCAAGAAGCCCTTTTTTCTCCCCTTCTGTCAATTCTCTGAAACCTTTAGCGTCTATAACTGCCACGTTAAAGCTGTCTCCGCTAGCAGCGTCTCGTTTCATGGCGGAGTCAACGGCTTTCACAACTATCGGTAAAGCTTCTTCCACAGTCATTCCGTCTCTAAACTTGTCTTCCAAGACACCGTAGGCTATTGGTGAACCGGAGCCTGTAGCGACACATTTTTCTTCGGTTAGACTGCCGAAGGGGTCTAGTGAGAATACATGCGGGCCTGTGTCATCCACCCCTCCAACCAGGACTTGGGTGACTAGGGGTATGTATCTAGCTGAAAACAGAAGGTTTGCCACAAGTCTTGCGGCTGAGCTTACTGGAATCGGGCGTCCCATGTTAAGTTTGTAAAGCTGAGCGTTGGCGGTTAAAATATCCACTGTTCTCTGGGCATCAGCCACCGTCCCAGCTATTGTAATGGCTAGATGGTCGTCTATTTTGTAAATCTTTTTTCCATGTTTATGCGCCACGTAGAACCCCATGGTCACACGTGTGTCTGAAGCCAGAATCACACCGTCCCTGCAGACAACACCTACCGTTGTTGTGCCTTTCAATATTAATTTATCAACCATATTGTTGGCCATTGCCGTTTCTCCTAAAATTTAATACACCACCAAATTACTTCTCAAGGAAGTAGCATCTGTAATCATGCACGTGAGGCTTATTAACATTACGCTTCAAAAACAAGGATAGCTTAAATAGGACAGAGAGAATGCTCAAAAGAGTTTTAAGGATATAAGCTATTGAGGTTAATTAGAACATGCACAGCGTCCGTAGTGATTAGCTTGTCCTTAAAACACCATTGGATGCAGCTTCCAAGAGAGGTTATTGTTGGAGAAGGGGTAATAGAGTGGACGGCTGAAATCTTTCAAAGACTTGGATTTACAGAGTCCGCCTTGATAATCACTGGTTTAAAAACCGGGGAGCTTGCCGGCGAAACCGTCAAAGCAATATTAGAAGGTGAAGGCTTAAAGGTTGAAACATTAAAAGTTGAGACTGCAACCATCTGGAGTGTTAAGGCTGTTGAAGAGAAAATCAAAGCATTAAAACCTCAGGTGGTTTTGGGGGTTGGCGGAGGAACAAAAATCGATATAGCAAAACTGAGTTCTGCGCGTCAAGGAATACCCTTCATAAGCGTCCCAACAACAGTATCCCACGATGGTATTGCAAGCCCCCTATCCTCCATCAAAGGGCTAGATAAACCATATTCAGTTATGGCCCAGGCACCCACAGCCATCATAGCAGACACAAACATTATTATGCAGGCGCCACACCGGCTTGTTGCAAGCGGTTGTGGAGACGTTATTGCTAAATTCACAGCCGTCAGGGACTGGAAATTGGCACGAGAAGAGGTCGGCGAATATTATGGGGAGTATGCTGCAAGCCTCGCCTTGATGAGCGCAGAACTTGTGATGCAAAACGCAAAATTGATTAAACCTAAAAACGGAGAGGGGTTACGTGTGCTTTTGGAAGCCTTAATAAGCTGCGGTGTTGCCATGAGCATTGCTGGCAGCAGTCGCCCATGCAGCGGCTCAGAACATCTGTTTAGCCACGCCCTTGACATGATCAAGCCTAACAGTTCTATGCATGGAGAACGCTGCGGTGTCGGCACAATAATGATGGCGTACCTACATGGAGCAGATTGGAAGCAGATCAAAAGAACACTTCAAACAGTAGGTGCGCCTACAAATGCTAAGGAATTAGGCTTAACCGAAAATGAGGTTGTGAAAGCCTTGTTTATGGCCCCTTCGGTAAGGCCGGAACGCTACACGATCTTAAGCAAGCTGAAACTAAGCTTGGAAGAATGTAGAAAGATAGCTGAGCAAACGGAAGTCATTTAAGTTTAATTCTCTTCTTCCGTTTTGGCTTCTGCCGCTGCTGTTTTGAAAGTTTCTGTGAATTTAACAGCTGCAATTTCTGGGAAAAATCTTTGGATGTCCAAGGCTATGCCTCTTTTCGCCAATTGTATTCCTTCAATGTAGAAAGCTTCTTCAGGCATTTCTATAATAACAGTTTTGGCTTTCACTGCGAATTTGAATTTTTCCACCTCTACAGACGGTATTCTACGGTGTATAAGCGCAGCAATCTTCTCTTCTTGGGTTTCAAGCTTTTTCTTAACCGTAACTTCATAGACAAGGGTTTTTCCAGCTAACGGTGGGTTAAAATCCAGTAAAACTCTTCCAGCACCTATAGCCCTCACAGTTGCCATTTTTCCATCATATTCAAGACGCATGCCAAGGGCGGGCGTTATTCCTTTCGCAGTTAACTGTCTCAACGGAACCCGTTTAACCTTATCCGGGTCTCTGGGACCGAAGGCCTTTTCCGGAGGTATTTCGATAGTGGCTGATTTTTCAATTTCCATGGACGGGAGACTTTCATCTAAAGCTTTTAGAACCCAGCCTTCACCCACAACCACCAATCTTGGCTCGTATATTTCACCCTCTTTGTAGAGGTGTTCCTTTTTGGCTACCTCTTCTATTGTGGTGTCGAAGACTTCGCCTGTCTCCTTAACTTTTGCAATATAATCTATCAGTATGAAGTCTCCTTTTTGTAAGGCCATGTTTACACCATCTTCATGGATATTTGCCAAACTTAGCCTAAAGCCTCAATAAAAGCTTTATCTCGCTAAATCACACTGAACAGCCATATTAAAAGGCTCAAGTTTACCAGCGATGGTGAAAAGCGGTGTCAGACAACAAGCAATTTACTGAGGACGTTAGTCCTAAGGGAATTTATGTGGCTATTTTCCTCCTTGGAATGGTTAGCCTTTTAGGAGACGTTGTTTATGAGGGTTCACGGGGACTTGTGCCGGACTATCTAGCTTTTCTTGGCGCTTCAGCTTTCATCATAGTTTTCATTGGTCGTTTCGGAGAGTTCTTAGGCTATGCTTTGAGACTTGTAAGCGGTGTGCTTGCCGACATCTCCAAGACCTACTGGGCTTTCATATTTTTGGGCTATGGACTTATAGTGGCGATTCCGCTTTTGGGATTTACAAACATATGGTGGATAGCCATAATTCTTGTTTTACTTGAACGTGTCGGAAAGGCGGTTAGGGCTCCTGCCAGAGACGCAGTATTATCCGTTGTCAGCAGAGGCGTTGGAGCTGGAAAAGCCTTCGGGATTCATGAACTTCTCGATCAAGTAGGAGCTGTTTTAGGCCCTTTAATTGTTGCGGCTTTAATGTTTTACAGTGGAAACAATTACAGTCAAACATTTGGTTTTCTGCTCGCTCCATTCATCATGCTTATAGCTTTTCTAACATTCACCTATCGGAAAATAGGTTTGATTCAACCGGCTGTCATTGGGGAAGCGAAAGGAAAAGGTAAACTTGGAAAAGCCTTCTACATTTACACTTCAGCTGTCGTTTTAAACACTGTTGGCCTTATTCCATATGAGCTTATACTCCTTAAGGCTTCGGGAATCCTTCAACCAGTGAACATGCAGTGGGTGATCCCTCTACTGTACATGTTAATACAAGGAATAGATGCGCCTGCAGCTTTTTTGGCTGGGTATTCCTATGACAAGTACAAAATCAAAGTTTTAGTTTTGCCTTTTATCCTTTCAGTGCTCCCCACATTGTTCGCGCTGGCGAACGCTGAACTAGCCTTCTTAGTTGCTGCTGCAGCGTTTTTCGGTTTAGTTTTGGGCATGCAAGAGTCCATTTACCGCGCTGCCGTCTCAGAATTTGCTCCTATCAGCATTCGGGGTACAGCTTATGGCATTTTCAACACGGCCTACGGGGTTGGCATGCTGGCAAGCGGAGTCATTTATGGTCTATTGGCCGCCTTAACCCCGCCTTATACAGTTGTGGTTCTTTATGTTTTGGCTACACAGGCCGCCGCAGTATTTCTTCTTCTTAAAGCCCATTCGCTGGCGACCTCTGAATTAGAAAGGGTTAAAAACTAAATGGACACCAATTTTCTTTAGGCGAAAAGTTTGGATTTAAACAATGAATCTAAAGTTTTAGATATTCTTGAAAAAGTTAGTAAAAGTGTTGTGAACATTAGCACTGTAAGGCTTGTACAAGACATGTTTTATCAGGTTTTCCCAATCAAGGGCATGGGTTCAGGCACAATAATCGATGGGGAAGGCCATATAATAACCAACAACCATGTGGTTCAAGGCGCGGAGCGTATCGCCGTAACCCTCTGGAACGGCGAGGTATTGAACGGTAAGCTTCTGGGCACGTGTGCAATCCATGATGTAGCAGTCGTTAAAGTTGACAAAAAGGGGCTTGTTTACGCGGAGCTTGGAGACTCTGACAAGCTTAGGATAGGCCAACGCGTATACGCTATAGGTAATCCGTTCGGCTTGGCCGGCGGCCCCACGGTGACTTCAGGCGTTATAAGCGCGTTAAACCGTACGATAGAGTCAAAGAATGAGCTTTTAGAGAACCTTGTTCAAACGGATGCCGCCATAAATCCCGGAAACAGCGGTGGTCCGCTGGTGGACATTGAGGGCAAGGTGGTTGCCATAAACACGGCAATCATTCCATTCGCCCACGGAATAGGGTTCGCCATTCCAATAAACTCAGCGAAAAAGTGCGCCTACGACATAATCGCGAAGGGAACCCACGTTAGACCATGGCTTGGAATAATAGGCTTAAGCCTCTCAAGGGAGATCTCCAGCTACTATGGGATACCGTTGGCAGAAGGCGTGCTCGTAACAAGAGTTGTGGAGGGAAGCCCAGCTTATGAAGCTGGAATAGAGGAGGGCGACATCATATTAGCAATGAACGATGTGCCCATCACACGGATTGAAAAGCTGCTAAGCGAAATTCACAAGCGGGAAGCGGGAGAAAAAGTTAATTTAGTGATCTATCGCAATGGGTTAAAGTACTCTGTCGAAGTGATTTTGGCTAAGGCACCGTAACCCTTGCTCAGAAATTATGTGAAACGTTGTGAGCCTTTGAGCGGAAATTATAAATTTAGAGTTTAATAACTAAGTGTAGGCGTCTCAGATTTAACTAATCCTTGTATATTTAAGGGGGAGATTGATGAGTACACATGCAGAAGAGTTGAAACTGCGTTTAATGACTATTGAGCTCCTTCGAACAGCCAAATATAAAAGGAACATTACATACCGCGAGTTGTCCGCCAAAACAGGCTTACCTGTAACAGTTCTAAGCAGATATGCAAAAGGTCACGTTTTGCCGAACACCGCTCGTGCTAAACAGCTCTGGAAGGTTTTGTCAAAGTTTGTTGGTTTAGAGAACGAGATTAGAAGTCGCATAAAGTTTGACGATGATGGTTATTTTGATAATACCGAGATCATCGGAGATTTTAACATTCTCCAGCAGGCAGCTAACCATGCGCTTGCAAATTTTGCTGGAAAACGCGTGACTAAGGTGTTTACAGCAGCTGTAGACGGCATTCCGCTGGCAACCATGGTGGCAAACGCTTTAAGCGTAAACCTCGTCATAGCCAAGAGAAGCAAAGAAGTAGGTGTGAAAGAGTTTCTTGAGGAAACCTTTGCGCTTAAGGATTCAGGTGTTACAATCACACTTTATGTTCCAAAGGACGCCATCAAAAAACGGGACAGCGTCCTAATAGTCGACGACATGATCAAGACTGGTGAAACCCAAGCAGCCCTTGTAAACCTTGTGCGCAAAGCCAAAGCTGAAGTTTCAGGGGTTTTCTCTCTTATAGCGGTTGGAGACGAATGGAGAAAAAAACTGAAACTGCCAGAGGACTGTCCGGTGGAGGTTGTAACTTACATTAAGCAACTTTAGGGTTTAAACATTCCACTTTGACTGGACAAGCGCTGCATTTTGCCCTTTTACAATAGTTTTTTCCCAAACGCAGAAGAGCTGTTTCAAAATTCACAAAAGAATTGTCTGGAGCAGCATTTTCACTCCAAAACTCTTCAAGCTGTTGCAAAACGCTTTTAGACGATTTTTCATCTACAACGCCAAGGTTTTTAGCTGCCAAAACAACTGGGCTTGTAGGGTCCGGTTTAGCTTTACTCCAAACGTTACGAAGCTCTCTTAGGAAAATGCTTACGGTAACGTCTCCAATGCCTTTGCCTAAACTTTTCAGCGCCATTTCTAGCTCTTTTGGATTGCCTGCTTTCTCGTGGAGGACTGTCAATTTACCACCATATCTTTCAATAAGGTTGCGCATAACTTCAAGAAGTTTGTCGGCGGTTTTAAAGTCATAGCGTGTATAACCTCCCTCATCTAAAATCTTAACAAGCCCATTCCAGTTGGTTGCAAGAATCCTTTCCGGAGTTAAAACGTTGTACTTTTCAAAACGCTTGAAAGTCTTTATGACAGATTTTTCGGTTATAGGTGCACCAAAAAGAATTGAAGCCAAAAACCATTTAAAAATTTCCTCCTCTCTGCCACTTTCAAGGTTTATGCCCAAAATTTTAGAGTAACGTTCGCCAAGTTTTTCAACCAGCGTTTGAACAGATTCTTTCTTCAAAGTAAACACTTCCCTAATAAGATTCTATTTAATTGACAAAATTTATACCTAAACGGTCTTAAACGGTTAATGGAGGCTTGAAGGAATCAATGCGAACAATAGAATGGCATGAAAACGGGACAGTGGTAACCATAGATCAGTTGAAGCTTCCTTGTGAAACAGAGTTTCTGACTTTTCAAACGTGCGACGATGTAGTGGAAGCCATAAAAACCATGAAAATTAGGGGTGCGCCACTGATCGGGGTGGCTGCCGCCTATGCTTTGGCGTTAACAGCTTACCATTCAAAAGCTGATGATAAAGCGGTTTTGATCCGCGAGTTGGAGGTAGCGGCTGAAAAACTGCGGAGGACTAGGCCTACTGGGGTTAATCTTTTTTGGGCTGTTGATCGGATACTTAGCAAAGCTTACGCATTTAATGGAGGGGCCAGCGGATTAGCTGCAATGGTTGTTGAAGAAGCGAAAAGGATGGCCGACGAGGATGTCAAGGCAAACCGAGCGATGGGCAAACATGGAGCCAAACTTTTAGAGAATGGAGATGTTGTTTTAACCCACTGTAATGCTGGAGCCTTAGCCACAGTTGATTATGGAACAGCCCTTGGTGTTGTCAGGGCTGCTGTGGAGCAGGGCAAAAAGATAAGCGTTATAGCCACCGAGACCAGACCGAAACTTCAAGGCGCCCGCCTAACAGCCTACGAGCTTAAACGGGACGGTATACCCGTTACGTTGATAAGTGACACCATGGTCGGCTACGTGATGTATAAGCGTATGGTAAACAAGGTCATCGTGGGCGCCGACAGGATAGTGCGGGACGCCGTAGTGAACAAGATAGGAACATATCAAATAGCGGTCCTAGCGAAAGAACATGGCATACCATTTTACGTGGCAGCTCCAAAATCCACATTTGACCTAACACGAACCTCAGCGGAAGTAGCCATAGAGGAGAGGAGCCCAGAAGAAGTCTTATACATCGGCAAAAAGAGAATAGCGCCTGAAGGGGTAGCTGTTTTTAATCCGGCTTTTGACATAACGCCTTTAAAATATGTTACGGCAGTGATCTGTGAAGATGGCATTTTATATAAGGAGGACCTTTCAAGTTTAAGCAGAACGGCGGAAAGAAGATGAGCAAAGAAAAAGAAGGGCAACCCCGTCCGGAAGCCAAAATAGAGGGTGTTTTAACGGAAAAAGGCGTTAAAGTGACGGCTAAAGGCAGAATTGAGGAGCTAAAGACAAAGGGTTACGGAATAGACGAGGATAATGGGCTGATACTCAATTTTTGCGAAGTCCTACACCTCATGGACAGGGGATTGCTGGAAGTAAAAAACGACAAGGGTGAGATTGTTGGTTTCCAAGAGTTTCTCCGGTTTTCGGAGAAAATCGACCAAAATGTTTGGGCTAAGTACATGGTTTACCGAGACTTGCGAACCCGCGGCTACGTGGTTCGCGAAGGCTTCGGCATGAGTGTTGACTTCAGAGTCTACGACAGAGGCGATTATGGAAAGGACACGGCAAAATATTTGGTTTTAACCATCCAGGAAGGCAAACCTATAACCCTAGGGGAGCTAACTCAAATAGTGAGACGGTGTCAAAGCTTAAAGAAAGAGCTTATAGTGGCAGTCATGAGCCGTCGGGGAGAAATAGTTTACTATTCCGTTTCACAATTAACCCTACCACAATAGAAGTTAAGGATGCGCGTAGGGCCATGAACATCTTCAAAACGGTTCGCGGAATGAGAGACTTTCTCCCAGAGGAAGCAAAAGTAATGAGGTACATCGAGAGTCAAGCTCGAAAAACAGCTGAGCTTTATGGATATAGGGAAATAATAACTCCTGTTATAGAGTCATATGAGCTTGTAGCCGCGAAAGCCGGTGAAGAAGTCCGTTTAAGAATGTATGCCTTCGAAGATTTAGGCGGACGCAAAGTCGCCTTACGCCCGGAGTTCACGGCTTCTGTAGCGCGGCTTGTGGCGACCACACTGCGAAACGAACCTAAACCCTTAAGGCTTTTCTGCGTTGGAAGCCTCTACCGTTACGATGAGCCGCAAAAGGGGCGTTTCCGAGAGTTTTGGCAGTCAAACTTCGAGTTAATGGGCTCCGACAAGCCAGAAGCTGACGCAGAAATATTGCTGTTAACCAACCGCTTTCTGAAAAGCGTCGGACTGAAAAATTTTGTGTTCAAGATTGGACATGTTGGCGTTTTAAGAAATATACTAAGCCAAGAGGGAATAAATGAGGAAGCCCAAAACCAAGCCATGCAACGCATGGACAAAAAACTGTATGAAGAAGCCTTAAAGATTATCAGTGAAGCAGGAGCATCAAAGAAAGGAGTTCAAACGCTTCAAAAATTGATGAACTTGAAGGGGGAGGATGCAGCCAAAGTTTTAGAGAACATGGCGAAAGTCGTGAAAGATTATGTCACGGCGGTTAACGCTATCGAAAACCTCAATGAAATAGTCAACCTTAGCAAAAGGTCCGGCGAAAAATTGAATATTATAATTGAAGCAGGTTTTGCAAGGGGCTTAGAATATTACACAGGAATGATTTTCGAGGTCTATGTCCCAGAACTTGATATCGCACTGGCAGGCGGTGGGAGATATAACAAGCTTGTAGAATTATTTGGTGGAGAGTCAACACCAGCTGTCGGAGTTGCTCATGGAATTGATAGAATAATGCTTGCCCTTCAAGAACAAAAGGTAGAAATTAACATGAAAGAGACAAAACCGGTCTTGATAATACCGGTAAATGAAAACCTAAACGTCGAAGCCCTGAGAATAGCTGAAATGTTAAGGACGGAAAACATATCAGTAGAGCTTGAGATTATGGGGCGGAAAGTTTCAAAGGCTTTGGAAGACGCTAACAAAAGAGGCGTTAGTCACGTCATAATAGTTGGAGAAAAAGAGTTAAAAGAAGATGCTGTGGTCTTAAGGAATATGCAGAAAAAGGAGCAAGTTATTGTTAAAATCAGCGAACTTGCCACGGCACTTAAACTTCAAGCTTTTTGAAACGCAAGGCGTTCCCTTCTTAAAAAGTCTCCAATATCCAGAAGATTTTTAACCGCTAAACCGCTCTTCAACTCGTCTAGATCTTTCGCTATTTTGCCATATCCCATGCACTCGCCATGCTTGTTAAAAACCAGAGTGTAGTCACCCCTTTTCCGAGAACCCTCTATTTTTAAGATTCCTTCTTTGAATATGTCTCTACCGCAAACGAAAAGCCAAGCTGACTTGTCGTCAACGATTATGCGGTTCTTGGCTTTCTCCGCAATCATTAAAAGGAATGGAATACTAGGATGGAGACTTCCGTCAACAATTTTCCCTAAACATGTTCCAGCATATTGCCAGCCTCTTTGTTTTTCGGTTAAATCCTTCAATTTCTGGCTCAGCAGAAAGATGCGGGAGTCATTCCTAACCACAAGCCTATTGTCGAAAGACAGCTCTGCACCAAAAAGCCTTGCAAAATTCTCAACAACCTCGATTTCAGCCATGCAGTTACCTCCGCTTTTTAAGTTTGCAGACAAAGAATCCTTGGGTCTTTTCCGGCCAAATCCGTCTACATCGCCTAACGGAGCTATCTAATTTCTTGCCAAAGACTTCTACGGGAGCTTCCTCACCATAACAGTTTATTTCCACAGTTTCTAGCCCAAGTTTTCTTATAGCCCAGTCAATGTTTAACTCGTTCTCCTCCGGCTCAAGAGAGCATGTGGCATAAACCATTTCTCCATCATCTTTGAGAACTTTGGCGGCTTCAGCTAGAATCTGCCTTTGCAGCCTCGCATTTCTTTTAATGTCCTGCGGTGTACGCCGTCTAAACCATTCTTTGTCCGCGGCGAAATTGCCGGAACAGGGTACATCAAGCAGTATTCTATCAAACTTCAACCCAAGTTTCGAAACACGTCTTGCATCTAACTGGTAAACAACAGTGTTTTTTACACGGCAGCGTTCCAGCTGGTTCATAAGAGCCGCCAACCGCCTTTTGTCAACGTCTAAAGCCACAATAACCCCAGTGTTTTCCATTAAATCTGCCATTTGAACGGTTTTCCCACCTGGAGCAGCGCAAGCATCCAAAACAAACTTACCCTTCAAATCTGTAAAAAGTGTCGCAGGAATTTGGGCGGCTGCCTCTTGGATAGAATAATAGCCCAAAAGATATTCGACTGTAGCTCCAACTGAAAAGTCTGAGCGGACAATCCAGTAACTGTTCTGAAGGAATGGAATTTTTTCAAGCTCGACGCCTAAACTCTTAAGTCGCCTAACAACATCAACGCTCTTAGCATTTAGAAGGTTGAGTCTAACGGCTTGCCTAGGGGTAACATCTCTAAATTCCCAACCCAACCTTCGATAACGGTTAACAAAAAATTCTTTGCCAAACATCAAAAACAAAAACAGACAAGAACAATAAAAGCTTGACGAAAACAACACCATCTCCAACAACCACACCAAAACAGAAAACCACTTAGAAAAAATTAGGTCTGTTAATCCAAACCAATAACAAAATTTACATATCTACAATGACAAAAGGAACATAACACTTTTTAGGAAAATACCGATAAAAGGATACCAGAATCTATAAAAGCGCGGCCGTAGTCTAGCCTGGACTAGGACATCAGCCTGCCACGCTGACGACCCGGGTTCAAATCCCGGCGGCCGCACTACGGAATTATTTTTGGGAAGTCGGTAGGGCTTGTTGGATATTTTTGAGGTGAAATAGTGTGTTGTTGGTATGTCGTGGATTTTAATAATAAGTCATAAATCGTAATATAGGTTAAATCTTTTAAGCATGTGCGTGTAATACAGAAAAGTAAAATGTGGTGAAGGCTGGTTTGTATGGTTGGGAGTGGAGAAGAGGAGAAGATTCGGCGTATATTGACTGATCCTCGGCTTTCGGCGATTAAGGCTATGCTTGAGAAGGACCACGCTATTGACTGTCTTTTCCTGCTTTATTTAGGGCGGGGGAAGTGGAAGGAAGCCAAAGAGTTTATGCGGGAGAACGGCTTAACGTTGAGTGATGGCACTTTTAGGGCGAGGATGATTGAGATTGAGGAGCTTGGCTTGGCAAAAAGTGAGCGCTTGGATCCCTTGAAGAGGAAGTATGAGAAGACTGAGCTTGGCGAGAAAGTGGCAAAACTTCTGCTGGAGTTCTTTGACAAGTTGGAGAAATAGCTGGCAGCGTAATATCCTATTGAATCTTCAGCTGGCAAGTTTCGATTTGTAAAGCTGAATGTCAATTTTGTTGCTGGCGACTGGTTGCAAAATTGAATATCCCCTCTAGAAATTTTGGCGGCTATGTCACATCATATTTGTTCTTGGAAGAACTGTTAACAAAAACACTGCCCCGCTATAGTTTTCGGTGATTGTGGAGGAAAGTGGCGTCCAATTTTAGCCTATTTTCTCTAGCCTATTCCTCTTTGGGTTTCTGTGGCTGATTTTAGTGTTGGTTTTGTTGGTGTTTTAGCCAATGGTGGTTTAGACTCTCCGGTTTTGTGGTTTGGTGGTGTTGTTTTGTTTTACAAATAGTTAATATGGTGTATTAAGTCGTAAGATTTAAATCCTCAGTTTCCACTAACATACACGACAACAAACAAGGAGGGATAAGAAACAAAATGAAACTATCCAAGAGTAGGAAAGCCCTAAGCCCCGTAGTCGCATCAATCATACTCATCGCCGTAACAGTCGCCGTCAGCATCGCCGTAGCCGCATGGATGGGAGCCCTAACATTCACATTCATGAAAACGGAACCCTATAACATAGTCTCGGTAAGCTTCAACGGTGTAACTGGCAGCTCAACAAACAATGTTACACTCAGAATTCAAAACACTGGAACTGCGTCATTCACAATTGATGTAACAGCAAAAGTTAACGGTGTTCAGAAGACCGTTTATGGTAATGTGACAGCCCGAACAATTCCAGCTGGTGAATACAGAGACATTACTATCCAGAACGTGGGTTGGCAAAACGGTAGAACATATAATATCGAGTTGGTCACTACTCAGGGAACGAAAATAACATGGGTTGGCAATGCTCCACAGACTTAGCCTTTCTTTGCAACAGTGTTGAGATTGGGGGTAGGGTGTGGGTTTCGCTTAGTTTCCCTCTCTATTGTTTCGTTGATGTTGGAGGTGTAAATTGGTATGGTGGTTGAGTTGAAGGAGTATGCTTCGGCGCAGGATATAGCCGAAACTCTGGAGAAACAGATTGCCGAGACAAAAAGCACTTTAGGCGAGTATTTGCGCCGCCTAGATGAGATTAGGGCTTTAGCCGAGAAATCCAAGAAAATCCGTGAAGTGGTCATGAAGTTGGCTGGCAAGAAGACGGCTGCCGAAAGCCTAGGCGAAATCACTGTTGGCAGCCTAAGCATTGTGTTGGATGCTAATCCATTCCACGAGTTGACCGCCATAGAGCAGGTGGTGCGCAGCTACCAGGAAAGGCTGTTGGTTCTGCAGAAGGCACGCGAAGCCCTAAAATGGCTGGATCAGCTAGGCGACACTGAAGGCCTAAAATATATTGTTGTGGAGAACGACGGCGTGCCGGAGCGCATCCTCTTCAAAATAACATAGCTTCTTTTGCTTTTGCCAATGTATGGAAGGTGTATTTATGGAAGATAACGAGATCTACTCGATAGCCTTAAAGAACGCCCTAGATGAAATGCGAAACGTTTGCCCAGATATTCAACACGCCTTCATTTACAACGAGAACGGCGAAATAATCGCGGGAGACGCAAGCATTCCGCAGAAAACTATGGTTCGAGTAGTGGACGCTTTTGATGATATTCTTGAAAGAGCCGAAGCCATAGGCGGCATTGAAGCCATAACCCTAAACGGAAGCATGGGCACAGTTAAACTTTACCACTTTAACGGACACCACTTGGTTATGGTTTACTCTGCAAAGGCAGACGTAGGCTATGTGGAGACAGTTGCCCGCGTCCTAATTCCAACAGTCTTGAAAGTGTTGGAAAAAATCAGCCCTACCCCCCTCAAAAACACAGTTCATCCCCCTTCGCCTGCGCCTCAACCAGAACCCGAAACTGAAACCCTAAAACCAGAAAAACCAAACGAAGAATTCGCCGAAAAACAGGTTGAAGAGCTTACGCCAGAACCTGAGAAAACCGGCGAAAAAGAGGGGAAGTTTGAGCCAGAAGCCAAACCAGTACTTGCCCCTGAAACCTCCGAAGGGCCCTTATCTTTTGATCCTCCCGCAGTTCAGCTAATAGTGGAAAACATTGGCGGACTACTTGTGCCATCTGACACTGTGCGAATCGACAGCGAAACCATCTCCAGCTGGGAAAACACATTCGAAGGCAAAAGGATAGAATACGTTGAGATCGAAACCTTCGACGGAAAAACAGCCCGCTACAAGGTTAAACCCATAAAAGACTCCAAATACTCAGGCAAGGGTGTGGTCCAAATTCCAGAAAAGGCGCAGCTAACCCTTGAAATAAAAAGGGGAGAACTGGTGAGAGTTAAACCTGTGATCGAATAACGGAGGCGAAAAAATGACCAAGAAAAAGAAAACTCTGGAGGAAGAGCCAACCCTCACAGAACCAATAGCCATAGAAGCATCATCCCCCCATGAACTTAGGGCAAACCTTGAAGAAATAAAGAACCACGAGGGCGTTATTGGCTACATTCTCCGAAACTCAACGTCAGCAACCATAGACCTCAAAGACCCATCCAAACTCATTGAATACGCCCTCCTATCAGCTTCAGCCATTGATGCAGAAGAAGAACTCTCAGAAGCCTTCAACCTCGGCGATGCCAAAAACATTATCGTAGAAGGAAAAGAAGTCAAAATTCTATCCTTCACCATCGGCGAAAATAAAGTGAGCATCTTCACAGAGAAGAACGCCGACCTCAAAAAGATCCAAGAAGAACTCAGCCAAATTTAGGGGTTGAGAAATAGGGCTTTCCGTCCAACCCTCATTTTTGTGCATACATCCACCTACATATTAATTCTATTAATTCTATTTTTATCAGAAAGCCTGTTAAAACTCATTGACTAATCTCTTGAAGTAGAAGTCTCCTAAAATTTTCGTCGAGCCTAACCTTGCCACCAGCCGCATCCACCGTTATGAACCCGTAAGCCGCTAAAAACCCTAAAATCGTATCGAGATGCCCATGCCCAAGTCCTGTTTCCTCCAGAAGCTCCCTTTTCGCATGCCATTTTCCATCAGCCAGCGCCTCTAAAATTTTTGTCACCCTCGTATCCGTTGACGCCCACTCCGAGGACATATCTGTTTCTTTTTCTCTTCTGTTTAAAAATTTTCTGAAGAAATCCTTTAGAAGCTTCCTCTAGAACGCTTTTTAAGACTTTATAACCAAAACCATCAACCTTATTATTGGAATATCCAAAAATACAACAGAGTGAAATTAAAGTGGATTGGCTTCAAATCCTAGAAGAATGCAAAAACAACGTAAAAAAACAAATTGCCCCATTACTAAAAACATCCTTAAACCAGCTCCAGCCAAACTTGGGCATAGGCGCGGGCGGGGATCCCATAAAACAGATAGATTTGGCGGCTGAAAAAGCCATAGTTGAAACGCTTCTCGGAAACGGCTTATCTTTTACGCTCATAAGCGAAGAGTCCGGAATAAAAGTGTACGGTGCAAACCCGGAACAAGCCTACATTACAGCTGACCCCATAGACGGAACAACCAACCTTACAAGAGGTATACCATTTTATGCAACATCCATAGCTGTCTCCACCAAACCGGAACTTCGAACAGTGCATGCCGCATTAGTGGCAGACATTTTCCACAACGTCACATACGCCGCCGCAAAAGGCAAAGGCGCAAAACGCAATAACCAAGAGATAAAGCCCTCAAAACATGCGGACTTGTCAGACGCGGTTGTAGGCATAGACCTAAACACGTACAAGGTTCGGGAAATAGCTCCACGCATAACCCGTCTAATAGAGCAGACTAAGCACATCCGTCACTTGGGCGCTAATGCCCTTGAAATGTGTTATGTAGCAGACGGCACTATAGACGCCTTCATAGACATTCGGGGAAAACTCAGAACCACCGACACAGCCGCCGCATGGCTAATAATACAAGAGGCTGGGGCAAGAGTAACAACGCCGGATGGCAAACCATTAAACGCCAAACTAGATCCAGCTGAAAAACTGACTTTTGTGGCCTCAGCCAACCAGAAAATCCATAAAACAATCCTAAGTCTCCTAAAACCCTAAAAAGGAGCAGGCAATGATAACGCCTTTAACGCCTCACCCGGCGGCTCTCGTGAAAACAAGGGAAACCAAAACCCTCGTCGTGGCAGACCTACACATAGGATGGGAAATAGCCCTATCTGAAAAAGGCATCCACGTGCCAGCCCAAGCCTCAAAGCTTCTGGAAAAACTGAAAATTCTCATAAAAGCCCACAAGCCTGACAGACTGCTGATTTTAGGAGACGTAAAACACACGGTGGCCACAGCTGAACTTGGCGAGTGGCAAGATGTCCCCGAATTCTTCAACGAACTTAAAAAGCACATAGGTGAAATCCAGATAATTCACGGAAACCATGATGGAAACCTTGAACCACTACTTCCTGAAGGCATAAGAATATTGCCATCATCCGGCACGGTGATAGGCGATGCAGGCTTTTTTCACGGGCACCGCTGGCCGTCACCTGTCCTTCTTAAATGCAAAACCTTCGTTATGGGACATGTCCATCCAGTCATTGTCCTCCGCGACCCCGCTGGATTCCGAATAACACGGCAAGTTTGGGTTAAAGCCAAATGTAACCCAAACAGGCTGGCGGAAATCCTGCTTCAAAAGCATGGAATAAAAATTGAGAAAACCCTTCATAAAACATTGCTGAAACATTATAAGGTGAAGCCCAAAACCAGCCAGCTTTTCATAATGCCATCCTTCAATGAGTTTTTAGGCGGAAAACCCTTAAATGAGAAGGACGCTGCAGAAAGCGAGAAAATTGTCGGGCCGATCCTTCGCACGGAAGCTGTTGACTTAGAAAACGCTGAAGTTTATCTTTTAGATGGAACTTTCCTAGGCTATTTAAGCCAGCTTGAATTTTTCGGAAAGCCATAAACCTTTAATAGAAAGGATTACCTACACCAGTTAGAGGTGTAGAAATGCCTGAAGATGAAGATTTTCCAGAATGGTTCAGGCGTAGGCGGTTCCCATTCTTCGGAAGCTGGTTCTTCGAGGACATTGACCGCATGTTCCGCGAAATGGAGAGAATGATGGAGGAGGAATTTAAAGCCTTCACCTCCCGCGTTCCAAAGGATTATGTCAGGGAACGCAAGCTTCCAGATGGTTCGACCATACGCGAGCTGGGACCCTTCGTTTACGGTTACAGCATAAAGATAGGGCCAGACGGTAAACCTGAAATCCGCGAGTTTGGCAACGTCAAACCAAGCCGCTATGGACCAACCGTTAAAGAGGAACGCGAACCACTGGTGGACATCGTTGAAACAAACAACGAAATCCATGTGGTGGCTGAGCTGCCAGGCGTAGAAAAGGAGGATATTAAGCTTCACGGCACCGAGGACACTTTAACCATAAGCGTTGAAACACCCCAAAGGAAATACTATAAGGAAATAACGCTTCCAGCCAAGGTTAACGTGAAAGAAGCAAAAACCCAGTATAAGAACGGTGTCTTGGAGGTTAAGCTTCCGAAAATAAAGGAAGAGAAAAAACCCAAAGGCGAACCAATAAAAATAGAGTAGCCATCCTCCTTCCTTTAGCGGTCTAAGTATGTATCCTCCATGAACGCCGAATCAGAGACTGACATATTAAGTCTCGTATGCAAGGAAGCTAAAGCCGAAGGCAAACTGACAGGCAAAAGTTTAACAAGGCTATACGAGGTTTTTGGACAACGCTTCGCAAGAGCCTTCGAAGCCCTAAAAGAAAACCGCGTCAAAAAATACCTATTCAAACCAAGCGGCAGAGTAGTTTGGGTTGTAGTTGGCAAGGAACGCGACTACCTAATAATGCCCGAAGCCGAATTCTGCACATGCGACGACTTCTACTTCCGCGTCCTAGACCGAAAAGTGCACCTATGCTACCATCTAATTGCCCAGAAAATCGCCAACAGCCTAGGATGGTATGAACAAATAGACAGCGATGACGAGCTTTACGAGACATTAATGCAGGAATGGCGGAAACCAACTCCTTAAATACTTAAACATCTCTAAATGAAAAAGTGGCAGGAGAACAAAATGAACATTGCAGAATACTTTGAAACCATTAAATACGTCTTAATGACCCTAACTTTTGTCGCCTTAGTCCTAATATTCCTATACATAATCTATGGCGGAGAAGAAAAGAAAACTAGTTGAAAACGCTTTTTTCAGCCACTTTCTGCATCACAACAAGCATTATTATACCCAAAACTGCCAAAACTATTGCAAACAAGATGAGCCAATGGGCTTCTGGGCCAGCACCGAAAACTATTGGAAAGAACCATATGAAAATGACGCCGCCAACACTTGTTGTTCCGGTTTCGGACAGCAACGCTGACACCATCAATAAAACCATGCCCAACAGTATTATAAGGAAACCCGTAAAAAACAGCATTAAGAAACGTTTAACCCATTTTGTTTCAGTCTGCTCTTTTCCTTCCATACTTTTTCACCTCAGCAAATACAGAACTGTGAAAAGAATGAACAGGAGTATTGTAAGGGTTATCGAAAGCCATAGAATCGCCTTTACAGATTCTTTGTCAGTGCCAAAAATTATTGGGAAAGGCCCTATTATAACTGCCCCACCGCCTCTCACTTTTCCATTTTTTAAGCTTGAGGCGAAAAGCAAAACAAACGCTACAATGATCACTATTATGCCAGCTAAAATCATGATTACGCCGGTGCTGTAAAAGTTGCCTGCCTCGAGAGCTAGATCTGCCAAAGTCATCTTCAAGCCCATTTTACGTCTGAGCAAACGCATGCTTTTAAGCGTTTTTAAAAGGAGAAAGGTAGAAAATAGATTACTAGAGCCGTCGCAAACGTTAAGGCAAATGACGGAATCACATATTTGTAAATCTTTCCAATGGAGCATTTGAAGTATTGAAGGGTGAAGGTGAAGCATAAGTGGGTGGGCGCGATAAGATAACCAAGGTATGCACTAATATACATGAGTGCTGCGATTCTTGGCGAAAAAGCTAGGATGCCAGTTAGAATTGAGACGCTTATGGCTACTCCCCCAGCTGGAGAACCGGTAAGAAAGCCTAGCGCTACTGGAACAACTGTCAATAGTACTATTATATCGATGCCTCCATTTGAAACTAGTGGTTGAAAAATCTGCGATATGCCTGCTGCCCCCATGACATTTCGCAACAGAAAAGCGCTGTAAGCGGCGAGAGTCACATCGTAAATTCCCAGACTTTGTAGTGGTCTCATCAATGTTTTAAGGTTTAACCGAGAAGTTATAATCAGAAACGCTAAACCGGCAAAAGTCGCCAATAAGACGTCCAAGCCAAGTCGGGAAAATTCAGGAATTATGAGGTCTATGAAGACGGCTATAACTATTGTCGCCAAAATGGGCGAGAAAGAAGTGATGAAAGTTTTTATTTCTGAGGTCCCGTTGATCTTCACGGTTTCCTTTTTCTCCTTCGGGGTTGCTATTTTCCAGAAGCCGATAATGAAACCAGCAACTTCCATGACTATGACCGTTGGAATTTGAAGTAGAATTATAGAGAAAACGGTTGTTCCGGTTAGGGCGGCAGTTATTATAAGTGTTTGGCCCAGCGGATAAACAGGATAAATCGTATGCCTAAACCAGATGTTTATGTAGGATTTCCTTTCTGATGTTAGCTTCAGTTTTTCCGCCTCAGCGTCCACGATCGGTGCCGACATGAGCGCACCGCCTGCAACGGGCAGAAACCCAATTATTGCTGGAAGAGTGCTCAAAACAATTTTTGGGTTTTTGACAAGCTTGCTTAGGCTCTCGCTTAATCTGGTTATTTCGCCAGTCTCCTTGTAAAGCTGGCTTAACCACATTATTCCAAAGGTTGCCAGGACAACGGACAATGTGAGCAAGCCATCTTTAGTTGAAGGGTCTACAGTTTCATACGCGATGCTTGGGATATTTTGCCAATTGAGAGCAAGCAAAGCCAGCACCAAGGCTGTGGCTGTCAACGTTACTCCCAAATGCACCCGCTTATAAAGTAACACGCCCAAAAGGCAGAAGGACACCACGATAGCACTCACTGGATCTAGCAGTCCCAAACTTAAACGCCCTTTCACATATTTGAAAAACCAAAATATGCTACCCTACTCTTAATTCTTTCCATAGAAAAATTTCGAGAGGGAGCTTGAGAGTCATGAAAGGTAAAGCCTTCATTTCAGGTCCAATTCAAGGAATGGAAAAACGTCAAGGCTATAGAGAAAAGATTAGGCGAATTTGCATACGCTGCGAATATGAACCTATTGACCCATGGCAACGTGAAAAAGTCTTGTATAGAGGCAAGGAACCAAACTGGTGGTTGAAAGTTCCACCATTGGATTTTATAAAGCGGGATTTGGAAGACATCGTGAAATGTGATGTTTTAATTGCCTACATGCCTAAACTTTCAGCTGGAACATGCATGGAACTCTTCTATGCAAAAATGAAGGGCAAAAAGACCATATGTGTGTGCAAACTTAAAAACCCAAGCCCATGGATAATAGCTCACTCAGATGTAATCGTAAAAGAAATTGCAGAGCTTAGAGAAGCTTTGAACAAGATAAAATGAGAGGAGAAAGTAGTTTAGCTTTTCAGGAGGCTAAATTGTTTCTTGAAAGCCGCGGCAACGACTGAAATGAGCATTAAATCGCTGCCAACGTCGGGGTTGTAAATTCTGTAATTATATCCCTCTAAACTGAAGCCACAATTCAGTGGAAGGGATGATTTCATTTCCGAAACCAAATATGGCCGCCAATAAACCGCTGACGGAAGGCATGATCCACCATCCTCTCCGCCCTTCTTTGTACACTCGATCAGGCTTGCAGTCCACGAAATTGGCATTTCCATAAATAAGCATCGTGCCACTGGTTGAGGATAAATCCGAGCAGGACGAAGGTTTAAGCGATTCTACATGAATAAGATCAACAGTGAGGATGATGCAACGTTAACGCTTGTCACGTTCCCCCCATACGCTGACACTCATGTCTATCTCCGAAGGGAAATGTATGCGACTAGAGACGTTCGACGATATAGCACCTGGTGGCACTCACGTTAGCCGTTAAACATGAGACTATAACAGAAACATTCTCGTAGACTACGAGTTGAATAGGTGGCCGAATAGGTGGCGCCGCTGAATTAACTTTGCCAGCGATGGTCACCAAAAACCGAAATCGTTAGAAGGAAAACCATTTTTCTATTCAAAATTAGAAATATGGCTTACGTTTAACTAAAAATTAGCCCAAACCTCAACGGCGACTCTAAGCTTCGTAGACAACTCTAGAGTGCTCTTTGAACTTGAGGCAAGTATCTCCAAATTTTCCAGTTCGCTGAAAAAGCAGGTGAGAAAAAGTGGGGCTATTTACGTTTAGACAATTTCTTGATGGACCAAGTGAGAATTGCGGTCGATGCCAAAACTGTAATAAGCGCTGGCACAGTAAACTCTGGAATCACTACACCGCTAAAAGTGAATGAAAGCGCTGTGACAGACGAGGGATCTCCTCCAAAGCTAAAGTACGCCATTAAAATTGTTGGGTTTATTTGTGTCTGGATGTACCAGCCTCTAAGCTGAGTGGGCGGATTCGCTGTCCCGGGTTGGCATGAGCTATAGGAAATTGTACTGTTTGAAACTATGGACAACTGCACAATGGACGTGTACACATAGGATGGATACAAGGATGCCACCGCGTAGGATGAAGGCGCAAGTGAATTTACATTGAGCAAGTCTAGAATGTCTATTGTATGCATTCCCACACCAATCGGAATATTAGTGAAATATGACACTCCCATGGAGTATGTCCAGTTAAACCCTCCGCTTTCCTTAAGGCCTACAATACCAGTGTGGGCGTTTGTCTCTCTCGTTATAGGAATAAACGTTGATGAAAAACCACCCAAATCGGAGGCTAAACAGTCTTGCATTAGCGATGCTGTAAATTGCGTTAAGTTTCCGACACCGCTTCCAGTATATGTTACATTGACATAGCCGTTAGTCAAGCCTGTAGAGTTATAATTGAAATCTGTGCCAAAAACCGTGTTGAGTTGAGTTGTTAAAGTGTTGGCAATGCTTTCGGCGTTGTCTTCGCTTGTATTATTGAATACGTAAAACAGAAATGAATCTGACGTTGAAAACACAGCCATAACAGCAGTTACATTTTCCCACTCGTCGGCAGTCATATTTATTTCGGTTGGAAAGTGTACAAGCGTCTCGTTAGCAGACAATACTAAGCTATCAACCATTACGTGAGCCCTCGTGCAATTAACAGATATTTGAACAATTTCCGTAACCTCAGATGGAAGTTCGCTGGGCAATTGACCATCAACAGCAAAACAAGCCTTGCCGCTAGCAGCAACTATCAAAAAGACAATCATCAGGATAATCGCCATTTTTATTTTCATTTTTAACCACCAAAAACCTATTCATGGCCAAACATCTGATATATAATTTACGTTTGACTTATTATTTTGTTAAACTTTCATAGCAACTCTAAGCCTCGCCGATCTGGCTCTAGGGTTTTCTTTAACCTCTTTCTCAGATGGTCTGATGGGTTTTTTCGTCAAAATTTTCACAGCGCCTTCCTTGGCTTTTGTTCGCATAAAGTTTTTTACTATTCGGTCTTCCAGCGAGTGAAAGGCGATCACTGCAAGTTTTCCGCCGACGCCCAGCACGTTTATGGCTTGTGGCAGGGCTTTCTCCAAATTTTCCAGCTCATTGTTGACGGCTATCCGTAGCGCTTGGAAAGTTTTTGTGGCGAAATGGATTCGCCTACGATGGTACCATCGTGGTGTCGCACCCTCCACAGCTATAACCAAATCAATGGTGGATCGCAGAGGTCTGGATTCAACGATTTTTTTAGCTATGCGCCTTGCAAATCGTTCCTGGCCATAAACCCTCAAGATTCGCTCAATGTCGGTTAGGTTCCAAGTGTTTAGGATGGTTTCAGCCGTCAAAGTGTTTACTTTCGGATTATACCTCATGTCGAGAGGCTCATTCCTCCAGAGGGAAAAGCCCCGCCTGCTTGTCTCTAAATGCCAGCTTGACAACCCCAAATCAAAAAGTACACCGGAAACACTCGCAAAACCATGTTTTTTGGCTATTTCCTCCAGATTAGCAAAATTATCACAAACGAGAATAAAGCGTTTCTCAAATTCTTTTCCGCGTACACGAAGTTTAAGGTCTTCCAGAATTTGCGGATCAAAATCGATGCCTAAAACTCTTCCATCCGGCTTATTCCGCTCCAAAATCGCCAAGGCATGGCCGCCCAAACCCACAGTGCAATCCACAAAATCCTCGCCGGGCTTCGGGTCGAGGAAACGAATAACTTCATCCTTCATAACGGGCAAATGCAAGTTAAACACTCTGCGCCTAATGTATGATCATAATTCTGGGCTTTTAAATCATTAAACTTTGTTTATTAGGCTTTGAGTTTTAGGTAAAACATATGAAAGGAAAAAGCCGACAAGCGTCAAAACAATAATAAACATAGTCAGAATCGCCAGTAAAAGGCTTCCAGTTAAGAAGTATCCATAGAAAATTGCTCCAAAAACTCCAAACGTCAACACAACCTCTAAAATCTTTTTTGCCGTGTGATCACTTCTAACAAGGCAGGTAAAAGCGCCGGAAACTCCTGCAAACGTTAAGGCTACACCTAAAAATACAATGTCCATGGTGTTTGAAGTCAATCCCCTTGCGAATAGCAGTAGACCCACAACTGTAATAGCGATCCATCTCGGCAAGTTTGGCAGACGCAAACAAACCACCATTAAAGTGGAGTTTTCCTCTAAACGACAAAAAGTTTTCGTTTGTAGAACATGAAAGAGAAAGATTATTTATCGCCGTTTCCAGTAAACTGAAGGCTGCAGTGGTAGCCTTGAAAGAAAGCTGGCGTGTTGTTTATATTTCCATAATCGTTTTGGTGATTGCCCTACTTTGGGCTCTAACAATCCAGGGACTGCTGCCCGAAGAGCTTCGCCAAACCTACATGGTTTACTTCAACATTGTCCGAGCTATAACCGCCATAATGCTTGGCATCCTAGTCATAGAACTTGTTGCTTCGCTTATCACTGTTAGGCTTAAACATTTGGGCAGAGGCGTCTACCTCGTTAGAAACGTTGTTGTTGTAATGGGCTATATAGCTGTAGGCATCATAGTGCTAGCTATCTTTGAGGTTACAGGCGTAAGTGCCGTAGCCGGTGCCACGGTTTCAGGTCTTGTGATCGGTTTAGGTTTGCAGCCAGTTTTGGCTAATCTCTTCGCTGGCCTAATCATTCTTGGAACAGGCTTCCTTAAGCCCGGAGCCAACGTAAAGATTTCCGGCGGCTTGCCTATTTCACCTTTAGCTTTCCCATCCTATAAAATGTTTAGCAGAGACGAGTTTATACCAACCCTGCGGGGCATAGTGGTGGAAGTTGGTTTGATGCATACAAAAATATTATCTGACAGTGGCGAACTTGTAAAAATTCCCAATAATGTCGCCTTCTCTAGTAGTATTGTCATGGAAGAGAAGGAAGAACCAAAAACGGTGCGCGTCCGCTACGAGTTTCCAGTTCAACTGGACCCTGATGTGGTGTTAGCAAATATTCGTGAAGAGCTTGATAAAAGCAACATAAGCGATTACAAGGTTTACCTCGAAGAGCAAAGCGACAAAAACTACTACATAGTTCTCGTGGTGGCGACCGCGCCGCCCAACACAAAAGTTAGAGAATTCCGTTCAGAACTACTAAAACACATAATAAAGGTACATAGAATGCTTATAGATCCTTAACCAAAGCAAAACCCAAATTTAAAAAGGCTTTTTACGGCCTCCCTGCCTTAATCATGAAAGCTGCTAGAAAGTATGTTAGACAACAGATAATCAGCCAAACCCACAGGTCTTCCCAACCAACTAGAGATACGAAGTAGGTTGTCGTTGGCCCTGAAGCTAGAGACCCTATGTTGAAGACTGCGGAGCAGAAACTCGTGGCAAGCGGTATCAAAGGTGCCTCAACTAAGTCTTGAAAGAAGGAGACAACGAGAGGATAGCCCCCAGAGTTTACTGCACCATAGATTATGCAGAGCAACGAGACAATGTGAGGGATCCCAAATTCCGGACGAAACATAAAGTAAACCACAGGAGCCAACATGAGACTTGAACTACACAGGAAAAGTTTTCTACCGTATTTATCGCTTAAGAAGAGGATCAATGGGCTCATTATCATCATTGAACACATTTGCGTCGACGTCAAAGTACTTGAGAAGACCGGGTCATAATTTAAGACCGTTCTAAGATATGTGGGATAAAAAACAGTAATCGAGTAAAAGGTAATCGCTGCGAAAAAGCTGATTATTAAACCCAAAATAATGTTCCGATCCTTCAACATCACTGGCAATCTTTCTTTCTGTTTTACTGTGTTTTCCCGTTCTTCCAAATGCCTAAACTCTGCGAACTTGGCGGCCAGCATAATCAAAACCAATAAAAAGAGGCCGGATAAGCCAAACACGTGGAAAGGTGCCCTCCAACTGTTCATCCATGAAAATATTATAGACGCCACCGGATAAGACCAGAAGATTCCAACAATATACATGTTTCCAGCTATGCCGCTTGCCAACCCTCTTCTTTTCGGGTAAAGGGATCCGAAAACTGAATAGTAGGAGACATTCCATAAGCCTTCGCCTATTCCCACAAAAATCCTGTAAATCGATATATCTATGGGTGAAAAGGAAAACCCAGTCAGAACCGTGAACAAGGAGAACGTAAATAGGCCGGTCAACAACGCGTAAAACAAGCCTATCTTCTCAATTATTCTTCCCGCTAGTAGCGAGCTAAATACCATTCCTAAACCGAAAAGTGTCGCGATTACACCGCTCCAGAAGATTGAAAGAGAAAGATCTGTCATAATGTTAACAAGAACGGTGCCGATGATAAATTGGTCCGCAGCGTAGAGATTATGGCTGAACATAATCAACAGCAGTATGCCGATACTCTCCGGCGCTGTTTGTCTCAAACGTTAATCCTCAACAATTGCAATATTACCCTTTGCATATTTTATTTTACCTAAAAAACAAAGTTATTAAAATTCAGTCCACTCCATCAGAGGACCCGCAGCAACATTCTAAACTTGAAAAATTTTAAGTGGATGGCAAATTTTTACTAGTCAAAGGCGCAATAGTAATTGCATCTAGAATGTAAGGGATTTAAATGGATGTATTTAACGCTATAAGAACTAGGCGAAGCATTAGAGCATACAAGCCAGACCCTGTGTCGGATGAAGATATTGCAAAGATCCTTGATGCTGCTCACTGGGCACCTTCAGCTGCTAACCTTCAACCTTGGGAGTTTATTGTTGTGAAGAATCCCTCAACTAGAAAGGAAATACAAGCACTTGTGGAAGAAAACAGAAATGCAACAATAAAAGCTCGGAGTGAACCGTGGAGGTCTGGATTTAGCAAATATAGCACTGAATGGATTTCAAAAGCTCCTGTTCACATAGTTGTGTGTGCCAACCCCGCTAAAACAGCCCCTCACGTTTTCGGTGAGGAAACATATAAGTATGCGACCGGAGCCGCCATACAAAATCTTATGCTCGCCGCGCATGCCTTAGGACTTGGGTCATGTTGGCTTTCAATGTTCGACAAGGACCGCTTAAAAAAATTACTTAACATACCAAAAGAAATCGATGTGATAGGTGTGGTCACGATCGGCTATCCTATTGAAGTGCCTGAAGTTCCTGAAACCCTAAAAAGGTACGGAGGAGCCCCGAGGAAAAATCTGGAAGAAATAGTGTACTGTGAGACATATGGCAAACGCGGAAATAAGTTGTGAGATTTATATGCAGCAAGGACTTATATTCGCACACAGGTGTCAGTTTTCATAATCAAGAAAACTGAAACCTTAAAACTTCATGAAGTAAAAGCGTTAGAGTCTAGTGCGGCCGCCGGGATTTGAACCTCTAGTTCTGGTGCCCTTCTTTTCATTTTTAGTTTTGTTTTTCATTAGGGCACCAAGCATATTTTGGGTTGTGTAGAAGTTAAAGTTTTCTTGGGTTTCTGTGTTTTCCATTGCTGTGTTTTCAATGTTTTTGTGAGGAGAGCTATTGGTGTAGTGTTTGGCTTTTTCAAGTGATGCAGATTTGGCTGGTTTCCTTTCTGTTTTCAAGTCTAGCGCTCGTAAAGTTTATAGTTGAGGGTTAAGGCTTTTCCAACAGTTTTACGTTAGTCAGGGATCTTTTAGGGATTTTCTGGATCGAGTGGAGCGGGATAGGCTTTTGCCTAGGCGTGAAAGGAGGCGCATAGCCGCTCAAGTTTTGAATGATTTTGTAGTTTGGCTTAGTGGTCGAGGCTATGCGCAAAAAACCATTAGGGTTTATGTTGGGGCTGTCCAAAGCCTAGCCAAATATTATGATGTGCCCATAAGTCTGCGTTGTGTGCGTCTTCGTCAGCCCAGCCCATCCATAGGAAGCATCCTTGGACTTTAGCGGAGATATAAGCGAGTTTATAGCCGCCATGGACAGCCTTTCGCACGTTCCTAAGCGACCACAAAGTGGATCCGCTATACATAGAATAAGCCCTTATAGGTATTCGGAACGGGCTTCACCTTCCGGAGTCGGGACAACAAGCCCGTGTTTCAAGCCCTTATAGGTATTCTCGGAACCCTATAACGAGAACCCACCTCAACCAGCCACGTAAAGTTTCAAGCCCTTATAGGTATTCTCGGAACGGGGCTGCTGTTGATGCGTGAGGTTGTTTTTGACTATGTTTCAAGCCCTTATAGGTATTCTCGGAACCCTGAACAGACTCACCCATGAAAATCACGTTTCTACCGTTTCAAGCCCTTATAGGTATTCTCGGAACGGAAAAATTTTAGACGCCTTTCTAGTGGACAGAACCTGTTTCAAGCCCTTATAGGTATTCTCGGAACTAGGAAGCTGCCAGTCAAGCAATAGTAGCACTTCCTGTTTCAAGCCCTTATAGGTATTCTCGGAACCAGCCTTCGACGGCTGCAGATGCGCCATACGTTGAGTGTTTCAAGCCCTTATAGGTATTCTCGGAACCATGTCTGCAACTATCTCTGAAGGATGGAAACTGTCGTTTCAAGCCCTTATAGGTATTCTCGGAACACAATGGATAAACGAAATAAATTTTAGCAAGAAGCAAATGTTTCAAGCCCTTATAGGTATTCTCGGAACGAGCATTACATTGTTCATCTACGCAAACGAAAACCAGTTTCAAGCCCTTATAGGTATTCTCGGAACAGTATGTGGGACTGGGACTGGCATATTTCGCCTACATAGTTTCAAGCCCTTATAGGTATTCTCGGAACGCAGCTTGAAGGTTTCCGTCTGCCATGTGAATCCGCGTTTCAAGCCCTTATAGGTATTCTCGGAACTGTTGTCGTAATGGATAAGCCATTTTTTACCATTTGGGTTTCAAGCCCTTATAGGTATTCTCGGAACACTCAGACTTTGCGACATCTTCTTCCATCTTCCTCAGTTTCAAGCCCTTATAGGTATTCTCGGAACCCGCAAAAGTCGCATTTGACACGCCGATCCTCTAATAGTTTCAAGCCCTTATAGGTATTCTCGGAACCAAGATGGTTTCGCCCCAGGAAATATACAAAACTTAGGTTTCAAGCCCTTATAGGTATTCTCGGAACAGTGTCCACAGTTTGGACAGCAAAACGCCACACTATCGTTTCAAGCCCTTATAGGTATTCTCGGAACCCTTGGTAAAATTGGTTATTTTTCTGTTTTATAGCTTTCTTCGGCTTTTATAGGGGGATATTTTCGTCGATGTGTAATGAAGAATTGGTAATGTCAGATCGACGGTTGGTTTCATATGATCGTTGCACTTTCTCCCTTAACTATTCCGAGGGTTTCTTTTCTGAGGTATGCCGTTGTCCGAAGTATGTAAAACGTTATCGCATCATGTTCTTTATCTATTGCTTTTGAAAGCTCATCTTTTAGTCTTACAAAGTTAGCATCGCTTATTTCTCCCTCAAAAACTGAATTTTGAATCCATGTTAGGTATCTCCTTCCTGTGTTTAAAATTTTGGGCAACCTTTCCTCGCCGACATCATACACCATTATCACAAACATGTTTGCTCACCATCGTGCAACAAATGGCTCATATTCCTTCTCTCCAATAAGATGCTTTTCAAGTTT